>NZ_LASY01000016.1:0-230160 GCF_000973155.1 Grimontia sp. AD028
TTCGTTCCACGACCTCATTGATCTGAGACTGCGGTGCATTCTGGGATCTGAGGAAATAATAAAGGTTGATGGCACGTTGCTCATCCATAACTCACCTCCTCTTTCAGTGATGAGGTGAGTATAGATTTCAAGCTGACATTTGATAATCCACCAAATCAGGAACAGATTATTTCCACCTGGCAATAATAGGACTCTTCGCACTAGTAGTTACTTAGCTATAACTTTCGAAACCAAAGGCTTCGCGATAGCCCGGCAATGCCTGAGCGCCACCTGTATGCAAGAACACAATGTTGTCGCAGTCTTTGAATTCGCCTTTACGAATAAGGTCGATAAGTCCCGCCGCGCCTTTGCCGGAATAGACGGGGTCCAGCAAAATGCCTTCGTAGCGGGCAAACATTTCTATCGCTTCCATGGTGCTTTCCGCGGGAATACCATAGCCTTCACCAACATAATCGCAATTCGCTCTAACGTCTTCCCGTCTCACTGCACCCAAAATGCTTAGTAACTCGCACGTACTATCTGCGAGTTTAAATACGTTGCTTTCTTGTTGTTCTTGAGGAGCACGAACGCCGACACCAAGCAAAGGGATTTGGCTGTTGGTGGCGATAAGACCAGTCACCAAGCCAGCCTGTGTACCGGCAGAGCCCGTTGCGTGGACAAGGTGGTCGATCCTCAGCCCCATCTCATTGGCTTGGTTGACCAGCTCCAACGCACAGTTGACGTAACCCAATGCGCCAATCGCATTCGAGCCACCGCCAGGGATGATATAAGGTTTTTTGCCTTCGGCACGCAATGTCGCAGCAACATCTTCCATTGCAGCATTCATGTCTGTGCCGCCTGGATATTTACTGAGTGACGCACCGAACAGTTGGTCCAGCATCACGTTGCCGTTGAGTACATAATCCTGGTCTTCGGACGCAGTACGATCTTCCAGCAAGATGTGGCACTCCAAACCACATTTCGCTGCAATTGCCGCTGTCTGACGACCATGGTTAGTTTGGGTCGCGCCTTGGGTGATGATGGTGTCTGCGCCTTGTTCAAGAGCATCTGCCATCAAGAATTCGAGTTTGCGGGTTTTGTTACCACCGCCAGCCAGGCCAGTACAATCGTCGCGTTTAATCCAGATTGTTGGCCCGCCCAAAGCTTCAGAAAGGCGCTTCATTGGCTCAAGCGGTGTAGGCAGATGCGCAAAGCGCAAACGTGGAAAGCGTGAAAGGTGCATGTCGTTGTCCCTAACAGTTAAAAAGTAGAAAAAGTCATTGCTCTTTCAGACTGAGAAACTTTTTTGACTTACGCCAATACCTATATTGAAGGGGCCCCGGTTACTTTTCGGCATAACGAAAGCATAACTTTGCTAATGCTTTGATTATTTGGGATTAAGTTGACTACACAGTGCCCTGCCGTTTAGTAACATTTATCGTTTATCAAAAACGGCAGCAGCATGTTTTGTGACCAAAGTTACATTAAGAAGAGATACCCTAAAATGATGAAGGCTTTATCTAATGGCAGTGTAAAGACGTGAATGAGCAAACAAATTTCACTTACTTGGTCGTATTGAAAAACTCCGTCAGTACGATGTGGGTGACAACTTGTTTCATCTCAGGAATGGCCTGAATCTCTTCCCTAATTTTGTTGATGCGATTCATGCTAGGCACTTCGAGATACAGCATCATATCTGTTTCTCCACTGATCGCATGGCACCATTTCACCCCTTCAATACGGCGTATAGTGTCAGCGTATGCTTCGCAATAGTGTTGGCTGGTGGAGGTGTCATATTTCAACGCAAGATAAGCGCAGACCATTTCAAGGCTTTTGTTCTCCACCACATCGGCGTGGTAGCCAAGAATGACTTTGTCTTGCTCAAGCTTTTTGATTCGCGCTGTCACGGCGGAGCGCGACAAATTTACGTCCCGCGCGATTTCGCTGACGGAACGACGTGCATCCACGCGCAGTATATCCAATATTTGTTGGTCGAACTTATCCATGTTCTTCTTTCGATTCTCTTTTCACAAACTCGTTGAATTCTGCGCGAAAACCGTCACTTTGTCAGCCTCAGCAATAAAAACCGTCAATCTGACGCTGAACAAAGACACTTTGCGCGATGCTTTTTCAATCAATCAGCTTTAATCTGACATCAATAGTCAACTCACAGATACTGGCTGGGACGCCCCATGAATCAACTCAAAAAAGAAATCACATTACTGTCCGGTATCGGCCAACTTTCCACCACCCTTTTGGGTACCGGGCTGTTTATGATCCCTGCTATTGCAGCAGGCATTGCTGCTGAGTTTTCCCTCTGGGCGTGGCTTTTCCTGTTCGTCGCGATTTGCCCGATTGCCCTGACATTCGCCCAATTAGGTAAGCGCTACCCGAATGCAGGTGGTACCGCTTATTTCGTCCGCAAAGCTTTCGATAAAAGGTTAGAGCGCAGCGTAGCCTGGCTGTTTGTCAGCGTGATTCCCGTTGGTGTTCCAGCGGCTGTTGCTCTTGCCGCGGGCTTTCTGCAACAGCTTTTGCCTGAGCCGATTAATGGTTCTCTAACAGCTCAACTTCTTACAGTTGCGCTTTTGGTGGGTGTCAATTTGATGGGTGCTAAATCTTCAGGGCAGCTGCAAACGCTTATCGCCATCAGCATTTTTCTATTGGTTGGCGCTTTTCTGTGGAAAGGAGGCGTTGGTATAACCGATTTGACCATGCCCACCATCAGTGGGGAATCCTTATGGCCCATTGGTGCTGCGCTTGGTGTGATGTTCTGGTGTTTTGTTGGCGTTGAGGCTTTCGCCCACATGGGTGAAGAGTTTAAAAGCCCGGAACGGGATTTTCCTATCGCGATTATCGCAGGCTGCTTTATTGCTGGCGCAACCTACTGGGCCATGTCTGTGGTCATCCTGAAATTCGGCGCTTACGGCACCCCACAGTTTGATAGCGCTTCAATCCCCTGGCTGAGTGAAAACTTGTTTGGTCCGAACTTTAAAATGCTGATCAGTGTGATTGGCTTCTCCGCCTGTTTCGCCAGTGTCAATCTCTATACGCAAAGCTTTTCACGCATGGTTTGGGCGCAAGCTCGAGAGAACAAGCCAGAAGGAAAAATGGCGCAGGTTTCGAGCCGTGGCGTCCCCCAGAATGCGACCTTAAGTGTCGGCGGCGTGCTGGCGGCTTCCTGCATCATCGGATATTGGTCAGGCTTGGATTTGGAGTTTTTCCTCAAGCTCGCCAACAGTGTGTTCGTGTTGGTTTATCTGATGGCGATGCTGGCAGCATTGAAACTTCTGGAAGGTGCGGCGAGATGGCTGGCAGGTATTGCGCTGGCACTTTGTGTGATTGTTTTCGTCTGCCTTGGCTGGTCGATGCTATATGCGCTGGGCGTATTTGGTCTTTTGATGTTCCAGGGGAAAAAAGACACCACCAAAGCAGCCATCTAACTCGTCTAGACATCGCAAATATTTTGTGAGACCTTTCGCAAAAGTTTTGAAATACCCAAACCTATTTGGGGTACAACAAGAAAGAGCGATCACGGATGTTTGTTTTATTAGATGGCGGCATGGGGCGAGAGCTTCAACGTATCGGCGCCCCATTTTCCCAGCCTTTATGGAGCGCTCAAGCGCTGATTGAAGCACCAGATTGTGTTTATCAGGCGCACCAGAATTTTATTGATGCGGGATGCGATGTCATCACAGTCAACAGCTATGCCTGCGTCCCTTTCCACTTGGGCGAGCAGCGATATCAAGAACAAGGCTTTGAATTGGCCGAGTCTGCTGCGCAAATTGCCCGTCGTGCTGCTGATGATAGCGAGAAGAATGTCAAAGTTGCGGGCTGTATTCCTCCGGTTTTGGGTTCTTATCGCCCTGACCTTTTCTCGGCAGAAAAAGCACGCACCATCATTCAAACACTGGTTGATGCACAAGCGGGCTACTCAGATGTTTGGATAGCTGAAACCATTAGCTTGATTGAAGAATTCGAAACGATTTTCGACGTACTCAAAACCACCAATCAGCCTGCCTACTTTGCTTTCAGCTTAATGGATACTGAAATCGATCAACCTCGATTACGTTCTGGTGAATCTGTGGCGGATGCAATTCGCGTTGTGTGTGAAAGAGGCGTCGATGGCGTGCTGTTTAACTGTTCACAACCCGAAGTGATGCTCGATGCTATTGCTGTAGCAAAAAACATTATCGAAGAGTCCGGAAAAGACATTTCTCTCGGTGCTTACGCCAATGGTTTCACCGCTATTCACTCAGATCACGAAGCGAACGACTCTCTGACGAAAGTTCGTGACTTATCGGCTGATGAATACGCAGCGTTCGTTCGTGCCTGGTTGGATGCAGGTTCAAATATTGTGGGTGGATGCTGTGCAATTTTTCCGGAGCACATCGCCTATTTGGATGCACTCCGGAAGAGTCACGACTAGGTCGTCACTGCCAACTGACGTTGTTTCACTTTGTCGCTTTGCAGGAACTCAATCACCAGTAGATTGAAAATCCGCGCTTTTTCAAGGTGAGTGTTGTGCGCCGCCAGCGGCACCACGGCGAGGTTAGTATCTTTTATGCCTCGCCACAGTGTTTCGGTTTGCTCCCACATGTAGGAGCGATCGCTGTCTGGCCATAACACCAGCGTTTTCGCCTCAATCTGATCGAGGCGTCCCAGAGACTTCCACCCCGCCATTGCACGCAGTCCATTGATATAAGTTTGTGTGGACACACGTTCAGCAAGTGCCATTCCCCCAACAAAATCGGGATCCTCTTCCCCTTCGGAAAACCAGGTTCGTACGGTATCCCGAGCTACTTGCTCTGTGCCCTCTTTTTCGGCGCGTGCCATGCTGTCTTCAAGCGATTCAAAGCGCCCCGGCAAGCGGCCATTCGGACCGGTTGCGTAGAGAACTAAACCCATCACCCTGTCTTTCGCTTTTATTGCCACTTCCTGGGCAATCATTCCTCCCATTGAATGTCCCATCAGATGAAAACAGTCAATACCGAGTTCATCCAGTTTTCCCAACACGAAATCCGCAAAGCCTTCAACGCTATCCAGACCCGTTTCTTTCGCCTTTCCCCCATAGCCCGGCAAATCGAACGCGACAACGTCGAAGCGCGTTGAAAACAACTCAATCTGTTTTTCCCAATAGGTCAAACTGCTGAGAAACCCATGAACCAGTACCAACGTGGGTCCGGTTCCTACACGTATACAATTCATCGTTATTATTCCATTAACTCAGGGAGCCAAAGCGCTGTGTCAGGCAGTCCGACCAACAACAGCAGCAAAATCACTAGCGCGAAAATAAATGGAACACAGCCGACGATCACATCCCCAATGGTCACGTCATCTCTCGCAAGACTCTGTATAACAAAGAGGTTGAGCCCGACAGGCGGTGTCAGTACTGCTATCTCCATGGTGATGGTGTAAACCACCCCAAACCAAATCAGGTCAAAGCCTGCCGCATGCACCAATGGGAACAGGGTTGGCAGAGTGATAAAAGTCATGGAGACAGGTTCTAAGAACATGCCGAGAATGATGTAGAAGACCACAATCATTGCCAGCACGGCGTAAGGTGATAAATCCATTTCAACGAACAACTGGGTAAACTGTTGTGGGATTTGGTGGTAGGTCATCACAAAGCCAAATAACACCCCTGATGACAGCAGCAAGCCCAAGTAACCCATGGTCTGCATCGTCGATTTGAGGGATTCGAGCAAACCTTCCCAACGAAGGCCACCAAAGCAAAATGCCATGATGAGCGTGATGACCGAAGAAACTGCCGCCGCTTCTGTTGGTGTCGCGATACCAGCATAGATTGAGATGGTGATGACTAAACCGATGATCATCACAGGCGTCAGCGCAGACAAGGCCACCAGCCAAGGAATCGGCTGAATGCTTTCTTGTCCCGGAATATCCTGAGGTGCAACCTTCCCCCACACCGCGACTATGATGAAAAACATGGTCACCAATACCAATCCGGGTACCACACCCGCAATAAACAGCGAGCCAATGGACTGATCTGTCACAATGCCATAGAAGAGCAAGATCAAGCTCGGCGGCAACAGAACACTTAGCGTCCCCCCTGCTGCCAACACACCGCTCGACAGGCGTTTCCCATAACCCAGCTTCAGCATTTGCGGCAGGGCAACACCACCGATAGTGAGCGAGCCGACCATGCTCGAACCACATACAGCACCGAAGCCTGCACACGCACCAATACTGCCATACGCCGCTGCACCGCGTAGCGGCAGTTTACTGTGCATAAACCAGTAAAGATTGGGACCAATCGAGGACCGGCCTATCAATTCACCAAGGAAAACGAACAGCGGAACAGCCAGAAGAATGTAGTCAAACCACACGCCCCACAGTTTCAGTTCTACCGTCACCAAAGAGGATTTCAGGCTTAAGATATCGAGCAAAAACGGGATTGATGCAGCGGCAAGCGCAAAGGGGATCGGCAAGCCGATGATGATGAATCCCATCAACAATCCCAGCATACCTAGCCCGACTACGTACCATTCCATAACACTTCCTTGTTATTGTTTGTTTTGGCTGAGTTCAGCGTTATCCGTTGCCGCTCTTCCTTGCGGCTTACGAGGTGGCCTTCCAGCGAGCAGCAAATAGGTTGCTGTCAGGCAGAAAGCCATCAGGGATAACACGACGGGGATCCAGAAATAGAATCGCGGCCAGAGAAGAATTTCGGATGCCGCACCGGAATCAATCGACTTGAACATGGCTTTCGCTGATGCAGTAAAGAAGAATGCGCCAATCAGCAACATCACCAACATGTTCAGCTTGTCGACCCAAAATTGCAGGGTCGCGGGTAGCTTGTCGCGCACGATCCCCACCTTGGGATAGGCATCATTCAGCAGCGCATACGAAATACCGAGAAACGCGACAGGCACCAGTAACAATGCCGTCGCTTCTGTCACCATGCCGTCTGGCGAGTCGAGGATATAGCGAACTCCAACACCGTAGCTGATCCAGACAGCCTGGATCAGCACGATAACGGCACCGCAGTAGAGCAACGCTAGAGATAGCCGGTTCAAAGCCTTTAACAGGTTTGATTTCATACTGCGCACCTCTTCAATTATTCGCTGTGCGCTGCAAACAAGCTCCGGACTTTGTCAGCCAGTGGCACGCCACAGGCGCCATTTACTTCCGGCGTCCATTTCTCCTGAATACCCGCGAGAAGCTCACCGGTACGTTCTTCAGACATGGAAACCGCTGAACCGCCGTTCGCCATCACTGCATTGCCGACTCGCTCATCAACCCAAGTTTCATAGCGCGGTTTCAGCCAGGCCTCGGCTTCCTTCGCCGCTTCCTTCAACGCTTTCTGGTTATCTGCGCTAAGGCCATCAAACTTGTCTTTGTTCATCATGTAGATGATGTTGCCGTAGAACATGTTGGCGTTAACCATGTAAGGCATGACCGACCAAAGTTTCCATGAACTGTATGTCGCGACGCCCATGTTGATGCCATCAACCACGCCACGCTCTGCTGACTGGAACACCTCTTTCGGTGCAACGAACACTGGCTTGCCACCCCAGGTTTCGATCATCAGGCTCACCAGAGGACCGATTGAGCGAACCAACTTCCCGTTCAGCTTACCGATGTCGGATACAGGCTCTTCAAACCACCACTCTTGGTCGTAGGAATAGTTAGAGTTGATCAAAGGGATAAGATCAGCCTTTGCCGCTTCCGCTTCAATCAATGCCGCGTAATCAGCATCAAGCTCGATTTGTTTTTCAAGGTTAATAGCAACGGGATACAACGAAGTAACTCGATAGCATGGCAAACGCTTATCTGCAGGAATCCAGCTAATATCCGATACGCCACCTTGAACCGCATCTACACCTTCGCTCCAACCATGCAAAGTGCCGGATGGGAAAACCTGAACTTTTAAGTCACCATTGCTTTTCTCTGCCGCAAGTTCTGCAAATTTCTGGAAGCCTTGATAGCGAATGTCGGACTCGTTGACATAAGTGGACAGGCGAATGGTTTCTGCTGCTTGAGCGGTGAAAGGTAAGGCACCGACAATGGCGACACTTAATGCGCTTTTCAGAAAAGAACTGACGTTGTTGCGGTACTTCATGAGACTTCTCCCTAGTCTGATTTTCCATGCTTTGCAGCTTTGGACATTCGCTGCGGTTCATCCATATTGGTTTTCGGCCGCCGAGGTAGCGTGCGGCTAAAAACACTCAATTAAGCATGGTCAGGAGAGCTAATTTTGCATCATGCCAATTCGGTTGCCCTACATGCCGAAAAGTTATGCCTCCAAATAACTCCCATAAATTCATAGCATTAAACACCGAAACTTCACTCACCCTAGAAAAGAAAAACTTTTCACACTTATCCTTAAATTTGGTGGTGAATAGGCCATTTTCTTATCTTTAAGCCTACGGAAAGAACGCTTTCTGATAGCTTTAATAAATCGAAGGAATGAAGTCCACGAACGACATTGGCACCAAGCCACGCTGTAACTGGCTCGGAGGGAGTATTGGATTTTAAACTATTGGAAGATTTTGTTTGTCTGGCGCATTCAAGCAGTTTTACGTCTGCCGCCAGGGAACGCTTTGTCACCCAACCCGCGTTCAGTCGACGCATTAAAGCCTTGGAACAATGGGTAGGCACAGATCTCGTGAACCGCGACTCTCCGCAACTGGAACTCACGGAACAAGGCAAAGCCTTTTTGGTTGAAGCGGAAGAGATCCTCAATCGACTGCACCTTGCCAGAGAATCTGCCCGGGCATTGAAGAAAACCCGAACCAATGAGATTTCCGTTGCTGCACAGAACTCGATCGTTCAAACGGTCTTTATGTCATGGATGCATGAAATCGAAAAAGAAGTCGGCCCTGTTTATGTGAAACTTTCGTCTGATCGTCTCGCTGATTGCGTAGAAATGTTCAGAAATGGGTCTGTTGATTACCTGCTTTGCTATACCCACAACGAGCTTGGAAACGCTATTGATGATAACCGTTTTCAAAGCACAGTGATCGGCCAAGAAACCTTGGTTCCAGTCTCCCTAGCAACCAACAAGCAACCCATGTTTCATCTTCCCGGTGAAGCCAATAATCCGATTCCTTTGGTGGCTTACACTCACCAATCTTTGTTTGGTAAATCAATCGACCAATTGCTCGACAAAGAAGCGTGTTACCTAAACAGACGCTATGAAAACCCCTTCGCCCATACCCTAAAATCCATGGTACTCGGCGGCTATGGCTTAGCTTGGCTCCCCTATTCATTTGTGAAGGATGAATTGGTGCGCGGAGAGCTTGCACTGGCAGGCGACGAGAAATGGAATATTCCCTTTGAAGTCAGGCTGTTTTATAGAGAGCCGTCAAGCCCTCTCGAAAAAGTCGTTTCAGCAGTATCAATAAAACTACATGTTGATAATGCTTTATTATTCAAATAGAACAGGTTGTTGAGGGGCTTCGTTATAATCCAGCCATGGGTAGTGTTCTCTCAATGCGGGATATTTGCTATTTCTATGAAGGACTTCTTTGTATAATTCAGTTAATTTCAAAACTGAGCCAGTAGTTTGGGATTCAAAAAAAACATAGAGCTGGTTTTTATCAACAGGATTGACTGTCACCCAAGAATCAGCCATCTTCTCATTCAAAACACCCTCAATCGCCATCATATTTAACACATGTTTTGGCATATGATTACTTCCAGGTGATCCAGGTGTTGTTCCATTCACTATTGGCACAACATCAGGTAATCCTGATGTTGTGCCAGTCCCGCTTGGATAACATTTAGTATCGCCACTAATATCAAGACAATAACAATCCCCATGCGAATTGAAACTAAAAACTAAAAATAACAGAAGAATTTCATTTCTATATTTAATGTTCACAATCACTCCCTCAAGAAGTTATTTTTAAATTCATCATAAAAGCAAGTAGGAATTTCATTCGGTTCTCCTTTATGTATTTCCCCGCAGAGTGTAAATAACTTTTTAGTTGCTTCAAGTTCTCCGCCACCCTTCAAAACCGCGCCATAACCCGGAACGCCAGCTGTTTGATATTCGTTCTTCATAACTGCCCCCAGCGTAGCCATCGTTGCACCGATAACAAAGACGACGATGCCTGTCGACCCTGTCCTGAAGTCAAAAACAATGTCTCCAAAACCTCCCTTCCCTGAAGCCCCTCCATCATTTATCCCCAAAATTATCATCATCATTCCTATACTTATAACGGCAAAACCAATATTTATAATTGCAACCTTCATTACCTGCTTATTAATCATGGTCTTTTGATTAGAAGACTCAACAAAGACCAGCGAGATAAAAGCATAGTCATTGGCATTAGCAAGCAATGACCTCATCTCATCATAATTATCAATCATATTTTTAAACTCATTTTCCGAGTTTACTTCTTCTGTCAATCCATCCACGCCATTTGCCGCTTGATATAATGCAATCGACGGAAGAACCACTCCAAAAAGCAGCAATGCCATTGTCCTGGCCTTTGCTAGAAACTTTAATTCACTCGGCATAAAAAACACCTATCTTTATTTGAATGTTCACATCAACTCTGATATTCCAAACCCCAGCCATTCGTTTTTCGGGTCGCAACAATTCTGTATTCGCCCAAGCCTATCTCGCAGCCTGTGAGACCATAATGGCCATTATTACGCGTGCTGATTTACCGATTTGGCTGGTTGGGGTTTGAGGTGAGAGCTTTTCAAATCCTGGGTTTATTTCTCTCTCGTTCGGCGAATCGTGAACACCAACCGACAATACTCTTAACGAACTTACAGTACATTCAGAAACGATAAGCGCGTTCTCAGCTGTTGTCTTTTTACTTGAAGACAACAGCTCACTTCCAACACGTGAAAGAATGTTTCCGCTTTTCGCATCTTGTTTGAGCGTACTACTCAGCGTCACTTTTTTCTGTAGGGCGAAAGACATCAATTCAAATCCAGCAGTTTTTGGACCTGACTAGACGTGTTCCAAAAACACTGATGAAGCAAAGCCATCAACTTGACCGTCACCTTCAATATCTACCCTTGCCCAGCCATCAGTTACAGAAGCGACATTAACTGTCTGTCCAGAACGGAGTCCACCAATGACATCAAAATGAGTTCCCGGCCCTCCACGGAGTCTTAAACCTTGTCGGGCGATTACTCGGTACAAGCTTCCCTGCTGTCGATTGATTGAGCTTGGGATTACATAGTGATAATCGATTGAAAAGTCGCCAAAATCAGAAGCGTTAGGATTGACTTCATTAAAATCGACACCAAGTCCACAGAGTTGAGTAGCAGGTGGTATTTGACAAAGATCGTATTCACCATTTTTGTAGGCTTTCTTTGTCCCTCGGAACCCTCTAGACATAGATAACCAAACCAAGCTAACAAGATTTTTATTCGACAGTGTTTTTCCAACTAACCCTGAACCATATACACCAATTCGGTATTCAGGACTTTCCCCTCCCTCTCTGGAAAAGGCCTCATCAACCCCTTCAAAATATGGGATAATATTGGAATTAAGCTCTGCTTTGCTCGCATCGAAGTCAACAGCAAAGTAGATAGCTGAATTTTCAGGTTGAGAGATACTGTCACGGGCATAAGTGTATGCTCTTTTTCCTGCCGCCAGACCTTTTGCCTTAGTAAAGTCCGACAATTGATTTTGTCGCTGCTGGAAAACAGTCGCTATTGTCATCCCTTGACTGCAAATGTGTTCTGCCTCTGCCAACGTGAGACATTTTTCTGGTAAACCGCTAGAATTGCTGAAATTGTAATACCTTATAACTGTCTTAACGTCATGAGAGGAAAGACATGAAAGTTTTGAACTTGTGTTCCATGGTGTATCGATAATATTCATAGATACCTCTAATCAATGAATCAATTTCAAAACACTGGAAAAGCATAGAGTTATATTAAACCAGAGTTAATAGGGTAATTCAGACTGCTTTTTTTATGAGGTTAACTGCTATTTCCGCAAAACCTGATATTTTTCTTATGCTGTCTGCTTTCTCTTCGTTAGATAATTTCGAACTTTTTACGACACTTATCAACTCAGCCAATTTCTTATGATCAGTTCCTTGAGGGATAACACCTTTAATCTCCTTCTGAGTCAACTTTAAATGACTCGACGCTGATTCAGAAAACTCCTTCAAGGATTGTTCTCCAGCACTTGCAATAATCTTTTCCCAGTCACTAGACATAATCGTACTCCTAATTTAATTTTTCATATATTGATTCCAGAAGAGATTGACCATCTTCTGATACGGTTCCAGCTTTAATAAGATATTCGTCAATCTTTTCATCTAATTCAATCAGATTAACTTTGCCATTGGTTAGCTGTTGGGTTTTTAAAAGAGCATCGTTTTTCGCTTCATCAACATCAACGGCAGACTGAAGAAGTCCTGTGATTGTGCTATTAGCCTCTATCAATAGATTGTACTCTCTTGTTAACTCATCGATAACAGCTTGCCTAAGAAGATCCAATTCATTCTTCGACTTTTGAGATCTAATGTAAATTGCATCAGTTTGATCTTTTATTTGATATAATTCATTAACACCTAGTGGCTTTGAGTTAGGTTTGGCCACTTCATTAGCAATTATCCCAAACAACTTAGAAACAGCAGCATCCCTGTCGGCATCGACCTGAAGTTTCTTTTGATTGAAGTATTGGTTGACTAGCTTTAAATTTGACTCATGGATATTTGTAATTCCAAAAGACACTTCCTGATTTAATGTCACTGAGTCTTTAGGTATGTTTGCACAGCCAAGCACCAAAGTAACAGAAAAAACTGATATCAACTTTATTAACCCCATTACAGACATAATATACCTCCTCCTTTTAGAATCCACTTATAGAACATGACTTCTATTCGCTGGCGTCACTCTTCCGCTACGTATAGCATCGACCATATGTTTGATAATAGGGCTGGGATTACCATCATTGTCGTCAAGAAAGTATGTGTGTCCTTTCAAATCAAATCTTGTATTAAAGTTATCACAATCAACCTCGTAAACATTTTTAGGTAGCTTGGCTAAGTCCTCTGGACCTGTCATACCCATTCTCCGAGATACTGTTCTATTTTTAAGGTTTGCAAGTTTTGAGGCAGGCATGGCCAAGTCATCATTCGCGTAATAAACAACTACATTTCGACTCGAATCTACGATATATCTTCCGTCTTCATTTTTCTCTAAGGTTTCATTCTCCACATCCGCAGCTATCATAAATACATTCCTGAATAATTGAGGCATATTCCCTGAAGAAAACTTCTCAGACCAATTCAACAATGCATTTTGTAACGTCCTATTCCCCATAGAATGGGCAATAATGTTTATTCTTTTTAAACAAGGAATTTCTTGTTGCTTTTTGTCCCTTCGCCATTCATCGAACTTACCAAGAAATCTTGCAAAAACAGGCCCGCTTGCATCTGCCGCATCCTGGTCATCCCAATAGTCGTCTGCAAAGGCAATGGCTAAATCATCGTCACACGGCCAAATAATTGGGACAACGTAAACAAGGTCAGGCTCTTCTGAATTTATTAAATCTTGTAGCTTTTGAGCATTTGAGAATATGGTGGGTTCCATATTATTGTTGAACCCATGTATATAGAAAAGCAACTGTGTCTTTTGAGGTAGCCCTTTAAGCTCTCTGAAGAAACTGTCACTTAAAATCTCTGTGTAGCTATCTAGACCATTTCGTCGACAGAAGTAAATATATTGTGCAACAGCAGTATTGTTATAATCGAAGCTGATATTTCTATTTCTCTTTGACTTAGCAGATTGCCTTGGTGTTCTATTAGTAATAAAAAGCATAAAATTTATCCTATATTGTGATCACTTCTTCGTCGGCCTTCTTTTCGGCGTAGTCGGTGGAACCTTTCTCTTCGTTGTTGCTTTTAGCACCGCCTCGGTATTTACCTTCGGCGTTCTTGGTGTGCGAGGCTTGGGATTTGGTTTCGGCTTTTCTTCGGTTTTAGGTTGTTCTGGCTCCGCGACCATCTTTTCGAACCGCTCTATCTCAACGAGCTGTTTTTTCTCTTGTGTTATCGCTTCATCCATTTTCTTGTTGAATGCTGCACGTTGCTCTTCCAGTTCTTTGATACGACTTTCAACCTTTGCCTTTTTGGCCGCAGCGGCAGTGCGGGTTTTCACGACCGGATTCTTCACGTTGTTCGGTTGACCCGCCTTTTCCATTTCGCTGATGAGCGAAAAGTGTTTTTTCAATACTGTGCTTGCCTTTGCCATGATTTCGCTCCTTGGTTATGCCTGAGTATTGAAGCCAGACTCAGGCGCAGGGAATTCAGGGTGATTGATGATTGAGCCGCGGACGACGTTGCCGATAAATGGCCCTTCCATGCCATTGAAGTTGAACGAGGGAAGGAAGAAAGTGCCGGATTTGACGTGATTACCCATCACTGATGCTTGGCTCCCATTGAGGATGACCGTCGCGCCGTTCGCGATGTTGTCGTCGTTGTTTCCGACGTGCTCGATGAAGTTGTTGTTGAATAGGACACGTTCAAAACGAACACGAATAATGTCGTTCAGCCTGGTTGAAAGGATTTCCACTAAGGTGTCAGCACCACGACCAAGGAATTTATTGTTGGCTACCTGACAGGCATAGCCGAGAAACACCACGCGTCTGTCGCCAAAAGGGAATGAAATTTCCATCAGCCCCTGCATCAACAAGGCGCGGTCTTCCAAAACACGTTCCCGCGTCAGCAAATCAGAATAGGAAACCAGATTGCTTTCCACGCGGGCTTCAAGCACATACAGCGCGCCGATACCGACGGTTCTTCGCTGATTCACCACGTCGTCTCGACCCACACCCGTGTTCAACACTTCATTGGATTCAATGTGACATTCACCGAGGTGGAACAGGCTCATGATCGATGAAGCAAAAATACTGGCACCAGATACGCCGACATAATTCAGTCGATTTCCAATAATGCCCGCTCTCGCAATACACAGAAGAACGACTATCCCGCCGTGGGTACAGTTGGCAATTTGATTGTTAATGATATCGATGCGAACACAGCGCTCACAGAAAATCGCGGCACCATCATCACGGATTTGATTGCTGTTGATTTGAACGTCTTCACACTCACTCGCAAACACTGCCAATGTAACGGTCACCAGGGTGTTATTTTCGATACTGACCAAGGTACATTGCGTTGCCGATACCGCGAGTTCCGTACCTCTGTCGCCCGAAATATCGTTGTTGTCGATACGAAGCCCAACGACCTGCTCGGCGATGACGCCACCACTGCAACCGTGAAGCCAGTTTTGCGCAACCGTAATGCTGCCAGTAAAGAGTTCACCGTCGTCACTGCCGATCATTATTGCGACTTGGGTTTCAACCTGTTCTTCGGTTTGTATGCGGTTGCGCTCAATCAAGGTGCCAACACCACGAACCATGATGCCAGTGCTCTCTTCCGCCAACAGAAGGATCTGATTTTCAGACACCGTGCCGTAAGCACAGTTAGATTCCACAGCAATCGCATCAAGTTCACCAGCCATTCGACTGAGTGTGATTCGATTTCCTTTTACTTCACTGTATGAAGCCGTTGAGAACGAAGCGCCGGCGGGTTGATTGTTGATCACCACCCCTTGAGCGAAGCCGTCAATGTCGTTTTCAATAATCCTCGCCCTGCCGGAGATTCGGGTGACAGCAATACCAATCAAACCGGGCAATTGCTCCGAATTGAAACGGACAAGACTGTTGTTGATGGTCAGATCTTCTCCACCATCACCAATCCAGACACCGATCGGTGAGCCTTCAAACTGACAATGGCTGACCCTCACCCTCTGACAATCAAACAAACCAACAGCCGGGTTATCAATCGATTGAACACTCCCATCGAGCGTCAGCACCCGGCAATCTTCTACCAAGCTGTCCTGAACCGTTCTCAGTGAAATGATGCCTTCTGGCTTCTCAGTCGCCCCTCTGTTAAGAATGGCGATCGTTGAGAGATGAATACCGCTGAGAGCACTACCATCGTCGGATTGCACTGCAATAGCAGATTCACTGGAAAGGTTTCTGATTTGTGCGCCATGGCTTTCCCCATGCAGCGTCACGTTTGGATAGCGGATTCGGAGTGCTCGACGAATGGTATGAACACCCACTTTCAGGCACACGCAACCACCAAACTCTGGGGAGAGGCTATCTAACGCGGCTTGAATATCTTCGCCCGGACGAACCACGACGGTGCAGCAGCCGGCTGTGCCAATCTGGTCACGGCAGTCCTGAAAAATCGGCTCAACAAACTCTCCTCCCAGAACATCCAGAACCGCCAGTCGGCAGTAGTGGTGATGGAAGGCCTGTGGAGGCGCTTCTGTCAGCGTTTCTACCGAGCTGTCTGCATAGCGGGTGATAAAACTCCAATTGTCGCTGACATGGTATTCTCCAGCGCCATCTTCGAGAGATATAGCCACTTCCACGCCATCTTCTAGCGCGATGAATGTGCCTTCTGGTGCTGGGATTAAACCATCACTTCCTGGCGCATCAAGATTAACGATTTCATTACCGTCAGTGTCCAAAACCACGCCAGATTGATCCCAGCGGCGCAGTATTGGATGAATAGACTGATTAGCGGCATTCGATGCGGGCATCAGCATAATTTCGCCAACGCCCAAAGGGTTTGTCAGCACAACGGTGTTGGTCGCATCATTCACAGAAAGGATTTGCACCATGGTGCCAGGGTTACCTTCCAGCACTCGCACATCATCCGTTATTTCAGCCCAATCTCCCGGGTTGAATCTGAGGTAATCGTCTTTCGCTACCTGCTCTAAAGTCAGGGTATTGTTTGCAGGTTGCGCGAGAATTCGTCCGGCAAACGCACCATTAACACGGGACCATTTCAGCAGTGGCACTTCATCTTCATTAGTGTCATGCACGGCCACCATGTAGGTGCGGTTTTCCAAGCCTCGATAACCGCCTTCTGGTGGCAGTAAGCAAGGATCATCGACCGCTGATGCTGGGTTGGCACGGGTAGAAAGACGTGCAGAAGAAGGCTCAGTAAACGCTTCCCACCCTTCAATATCTTCGTCATCGGTATTGCAGGTGACACCGTCATCCACAGCGAAGAGTTTTACCTGCCAAACGGTTTGTACCCGGGCGCTGGTATCTAAGCCAATGGCAGGGTCGATGAGTTCTGGGTCTTCAAGAAACGTGACCGGACGTTTCCAAACATCCAGAAAAGCCAAATAGCGACCATCTTCCAGTTCAAGCGGTTCCATAATGGGAAGATACGGTTGCGCATCAAAAGGGACAGGTTCTGAGCTCCGCAACTCTTCCAATGGAAGATAGAAGTCGTGTTCCCCATGACCGAAGTTTTCTGCCATTAGGCCATCGACATAATAGCGGCCGGGGTGGATCAGCAATTCTCCACCAGAGATTTCAACCCGGAAACTGTCCGGCAGATGAGCCGGATATCCACTGAATCCGGCTAAATCGATGGTTTCTGCACGAAAGCGTCGATCAATAATCGCAGCGCCTTCATTGAGTGGCGTATCCGACACCACCCTTCCCTGCATTGACACCAGTTCGGAGTAGTTATGGCGTGGGTCAAACGTTTTTCCTGAGATATCTATAGCCATGAGTTCCTCCTCAGGTCACATAGATCAAGCCCGCATCAAGGCCGATGGGTAGAAATTCATTGAGACGAAACAGCAAAGCATCGTGCCGCTGCGGGTGATAGAGGTGGTGATAAACGCCCATTTCACTGCCACTGTCCGCACCGCGCCGAATTTCCTGAGGGGCGGAAAGCAACAATTGACCATAGGCAGGGTCGTTGTAACGGGTTGATGTAAACGCAGGCACAATGCGTGCGCGAACACCCCGAATAATATGAGTTCGCGCCGAGTAGGAAAGCTCCTGCCGTATCCTGACTTCTTCTGCTTCCACCGCTTTCAAAGTCGCAAGTTGTGGCTGACAGCGATGTTGACGTGGCACTCGAGAATCGGGTGGAATATAAGAAAACCTTGCACAACCCATCTGTCGTTGAAGCGCCCAGACTGGCGCTCTCCAATCGTCACCTTCCGCTAACGCCGCATCCAGAATACTGTTGGAAATCAAGGGGAATGAGCGGGCACCTATTTTACCAATCACGGTGGTTTCACAAAGTGTCAGCACACCGCCATGACTGGCACCATCAAGCGAAGCGAAAGCTGTTCGCGAATTGGATGTGGCGTCCAGAATGCTGTCTTTTATCGTGACAGCAGCGCCTTCGACACTGCGAATTCCGCCCAGAATGGAACGTTCAATTTCAATAGTCACATTGGGAATTTCAACCACCAGCGAAGGCTGCTCTGGCGAAGTTGGCTCTCCGTTAATGTCCAACGAAAGCCCTGGCACAAGCGTGACATTGCGCAGCACCAAACGGCGAAGTGCGTTGTCGCCAGTATCGGGGATCAACAAACGTCCACCTGTTACCACTAATCCATCAAGGACAATCTCTGCTTCTTCACCGCCAATGAGCGTCATGTCATCGCCATCAAGATCAACAAAGGCGCGATGCCCATCAGCCGCACGTAGAGACAATGTTTGGTCGGCATTGACAGAAACATTCAGGGCTTCGCTGAACACATGGGAAACTCCAATTTCCGCTACGCCACCGTTTTGAATCAAATCCAAAGCTGGCTGAATGGCATCGCCTTCGCCAATCTCTTGGGAAGGCGTATCGAAGACGATAAAGCCTTCGCTTCTAGGGTAAGACCCTCCACCGATATCGGCAGCAGCACCATAGTGATAGGTCACTTCGATGGTGTCCGGCACGGGTATTGAGGTCGGAAGTGATAGCCTGCCTAACTCAGGATCAACGGAAATACGGTCGACTGGCGAATGCGCCCAGTCAGCGCCGTCATCACTCAAATTGCAGATTTGGAGTTGATTAGCCGTCTGCAAAATCCCGTCAATCACCACCGCAAAAGCATGAGGATAAAAAGTCGCCAAACGCGAACCTGCAATGCTTCTTCGTTTCAGCGCCATAGGCAGGTTTTCTTCTTCTGCGAGATGATTGATATTTGGCTCTGGGATAGGCTGATTGAACAATTGGGTATTGCACCCCAGTGGATTGAACAGGTAGCGTCGTGCATCCACCTGATAGGCAGGCACAATGGATTGACGATGATAAGCGAGACGCCACATGAATACACCGACATTCCGGAAATGATGTTGCCCTTCACTCTGACTGATTCGCCCCACTGCGGTGCTATAGCTGGCAGAATCAAATGCTGTGCCAATGGATTCACACTTGGCACTGTTTCTCACATCCAAGGTGTAGTGATTGTTTGGACGAAGTGCTGCCAAATGCTCAGGTCTCGACAACAGGCGGAAGAATTCCACTACTCTGGCGGGATAGCGAGTGGTGTCTGTCGCCAGTTGCTCTAACGCTAAGGCAACACCACGACGACGGGTGATGCGGATCTGATTGGCAGCAGACGCGCGTTGGCTGACACCAGGGATCTCCGGACCATGCCGATAACCCACCAACTCGCCCAGATATGGTGCCGCCCATTCGTCACAGGTTTCAATAAACTGGTTGTCGTAAAGCCGGTCAATATCATGCTTCACGATAGCCGCCTGCTCAGCCAATATTTCCATCAGCGCTTTGAGCGGGAAGCCCTGCTCTTCATCACGCCGACGGTAAACCTCAGGCAAGAGGTTGTATAAGGATTCCGGTGACAAGCTACTCATAAGCTGGCCTCCATAAAATCAAGCGCTTCAGGGTGCAGGCTTAATATGGTGGCACCTACGACTTCCCCCGAAATTATTTCGGCAACGGGAGCGGCAATGCCGTCATGACGTGTCGGCGTGTTTTCGGTGTAGAGTCTGTCAACCACCACCGCATCTATGCCATCTACTTTGTGGAGCAAAGCAACCACTTCACTGGCAAAAACCGGTTGGCCGAAATCACGAGCTTCAAAGGAAAGCGCATCCCGAAGCTGGCTTTCCGCTCGGGAAATCACATCATCAGCAAGATAGTTTTCGTTGACTTTGATTTTGATGCCCAGGCGGAAGAACGTTTGCCTGAAACTGCGCAAGACAAAACGGGCAAATGGGTCACCAGCCGCCACCAAAGCTTCCGTTAAAGCATCGTGTAAATCGCCACCTTCAGGTACTTGAGCGCCCTCTTCTGCTGCCACGGTGACCACAACTTGAGGCCCACTGCTCAGATGCAGCCATTGCGATGTCGCCTTGACGATGCCGCCATAGGCGCGGGAAAAATCGGCATAGTCTGTCAGGGAGACCACACGTCCCAAGGTTCGGCAGGAAAGCGGTGCACTGACGCGGATTTCATCGAAGCTTTCAGGGTCAGCCCCACCTTCCGCATCAAGTAAATTGTTTACGCCCTGCAAACCCAAAGGTTGGGACATGAGTAGATTAAGTTGCCCTGCTTTCACCCGTCCTTCCAAACCCAAGGTTTTACGGTAGCTGGCTAGGATATTTTGTTGCCCTTTGCCCGGCATAGCCCCCATCACGCCATCACCAAACGCCACATGGCTGTAGCCGTTTTCATCGATGCGTAACGTGTAAACCCGATCTGTTGGCGAAGCATCGAGGAAGTGCGGCACTTGCTTCCACAGGATCTTGTTAACGCGGATTTCCATCGTTGGCTTCACGCCTGTCGCCGTTGCTGCTGGCACAAAGGTTTGAGGCGTTTGTTTGGCAGTGAAGGCAAGATGCGGCGTCGCACTGCCATCGCCCAGTACTTCTGCCACCGACTCACCTTGTGTTGCATCGGCGATGTTGGCGTGGATGCGCAAGCTTTGTGGCAAATAAGCAACACCAATCGGCGCAGAAAACGTTAGTGTAGATGTGCTGTTTTCATGCGTGATAGATTGGATTATCTGTGTTGTCACCACAGGCTCTTCTCCGAACCCATCCGCTTGACCCTTCAGAATCACTTTTCGCCCTTCTTCTGCAGTAAACATACTGTTCAGCTCCAACGAGATACTGTTTTCATCCATTGGTTCAGTGATAGGCGGATCAGCAATATCAATCCATTCGCTGGCACCAAAACACGTGGTGCCACGGATGGATAAATCGTTAAAGTGATCATCATCGTTCAGGGTTAAACGCGAGCTTTTACCTGTGACAGAAAAGAATGAAGCAGAGGTTTCGGCAGTGTCTGTCACGTTATAGCGCGACCATTTCCTACCGTCTTTCAGAACAACCGTGCTGCCTTTGCTGATTTCAGACACCGCACGTTCCAGATAGACATGGTTGCTGTCGTCTTCATCCATCACATTGAGCATGCCATCCGCCCACTGAGCATCTTCCAACCCGGCATAAGGGCCAGAAACAACGTCCTCTACAATCACATCACTGCCACTTTTCTTGAATACAGGCGATGTCCCCGTCAACGAATAATGGAGCGTATCGAGTGGCGGCGCAGCGTGGCCGAAAATCGCCGCTTTGGTTCGGAATACCTGAACCTGTCTGACGGTTTTAGATTGCGCAGCCAACGCAGAAAAGAAGGCTTTCTCACTGGTTTTTTCTTCCATCAGCACGGTGCGAAGCTCTTTTCCGTTGATGGCTTTATCAACATATCCTCCCACTTCGGCAGCAAATACTGTGGTGATGGTACCCGTCACACCGGAATGTGTGGTGACTAGTGGCCCTTCACCGACTGGCGATACGTCTAGCCAGGTAAGATCTTTCGCATCTGGGTCTTTGGCGATGTCAGCTAACACAGGTGTCACTGCGTTGATGGTGGCAAAGACCTGCTGCTCATCGTCGGAGACAAAAAACACGGCGTCGCCCGGTTTCAAATTGAGATTGGTACCCGGCAATGGAATACGAGTCGTGCTTGCCGTCAATGGATGTGGCGCAGTGAGCCTAGGACGCATCGCATTCCAAGCTGCCCGCGCTGTCAGGTCTTCCAGCGTTTCGTAGATAACAGGCTTCTCGTCCTGCCCTGGCGTACTCTGCACTTTGGTGCCTGCTGGCACTGTGATTTCTTCCGGTATTCCTTCACCCGCAGCGATGGTGAAAGCCAGATCTGCTGTCGCTGCTGCGCCAGGATGAGGCGCATAGTCAATCAGCATCGCCATTTCATGAAGTGAACCGGTTTCCATCGAGGTGTTAACGTAGGCTTCGTTCAACCACATTTCGTTGTAGAAGGTCAGCACATCACAACTGGCGGCCCAGGCATCAATGAGTGCCAACGAAAAATCGCCAGAATCGCGGGAAGTCAGTACACCCAAAGCGCCATATTTGGCAGAAGAGAGTCTCGCAGTCATGCTGGCGTAAAAGTCGTGGTATCCGCCGCTTCGATAACCGATTCGGGATAAACCTTGAGTATTTTGTGGCGCTTTTGGTGTCAGCACCTCAATGCCGCTGCAAGCGCCACAATGTGATTCATGGTTTGCCATATCAACGCCCTCCATCCATATCGAGAAGGAACACGCCATTGCCCGGATGACTGATGTCGTTGTCGATCCGTGCGATTTCCGTGCGGCCGAATTCGAGCTTTCTGTCTACCAACCCACTGGTTCTTGGGTCCCCAAAACGGCGGAACCTTGTCACTTTGGCTGCTATCACTCCTTCTACATTCTGAGCGGCAGCCAACCAAGGTGAGAGATGAAGGGTTTCTCCAGCACGGAACCGATTTGGGTGTAATAAACCTAAAGCGCCATCAGGCAAACGGTTTGACGAGAAGAGTTTCAACAGGCGCTGGCGAACATGGGATTTCGACGTATTCGGCGCAACACAAACATGAAGCGTCACTTCAAGGGGAACATAAACCGGTGACGACACTTCCACATCATGGGCGGCGAGGCGGAATTTTTCGTAATGGTCACGAAGCGTGGTTCGCAATGTGTCAGACACTTTTACCCTGTCGTCCGGATCGGGCAAGGCAAAGGTCGTCATCCAACTACCCGTATGGATGTAGGCACAACTGACGTCCTGAATACCGGCCACCCGTCGACCCAGCGTTTGATAGTCTTCCCGCGTGACTGCCCGCTCTTGTGTTTTGAACAGGAAAGGCGCACGTTTCCTGATTTGCGCATTGGTTTCTGGGTTTCGCCCTCCTTCACCGGGCGTGATATTGCGCACTTCCGTTACTTCTGGAATAGGCAAAGCGAGATGATAGAGCTTGTCCGCACCGATGTGACCTGCTGACCCCACTCCTACGCGATAGGTGGCTGTAAACTGGGTTTCAGGCAAAGGGCGACGACCGTAGACGTTGTCACCAAATCGCAATGAAACCACGCCATCCCGCTCGATTTCCGTGGTAAATACCAAGGACGAATCGTCTGCTGCAAGCATATCCCTGATCACGTGATAAGAACGCACTTCAACGCCATCATCTGCATCAAGAGAAACACTGGCGAATGTTTCGCTCGGTGAAGGTGTTTGCAAAAGCTCCGCCGCAGGCGCGCCCAACGTATAGTCAGGGGAAAACGTCAGTGGACGATTGGCGAGAGTCGGCTGGTATCTTGGGGTGATGGTTTCAGCCTGTTCCTGCTCGCAATTGGCTTCCGCGCAGCTTGCTCCTTTAGCACTATCAGCTTGCATACCCTGCCCCGGCGCCCAACTCAGCGTTGGCAGTGGCACTTCTGGTAAACGCTCGCCAGAGATCGTTTGACCATGATCCACCAGCACCATATTACCCCGGGCAACGGTGACGGGTTCAAGGTACCGGCGTCCTTCCTCAATGGAAGTTTCTGATGAAATGCACATAGGGAAACGCAAAGCATCCGCGCCATGCCAGACAACCTCTGTGATAGGCAATTCCGTTACCGGATCGAGGAGTGGTTCACCATCTGCATCAAATGCCTGCACTTGTGTCAGGAGAACCACTTGGCGTTGCGACAGTTGTCGGTCAGCTTGACTGCCACTTCGTGCCCCCATCACTTCTTCAAACGCCAGATACATACCTGCTTCCAAGTCAGGGAAGTGGCCATCTAAAGTGGCACTTATAGCGCCTTTTGGCAGGTAGCAACGTGCGTCACTCCAGCTATAAAAAGTGATTTCGTTATGAAGGGAAAAAAGCGCTGATACGTCATGGCAGGTTTCATACACAGCACCACTTTTCGCGAGCAAAGCGTCGTCTCTCGCGAAGGTTCTGGGTTGCTCACTCAGTTGGGTACACACCGCGCTGCCTTGAGGAATGACCAAGGTGGCGGGGGCAATAGGATGTATATCTGCCGACACGGCGAAGTGGCAAAAACAGCGGGCATTACAGCCTTCATCCACGCTGTAATCCACCAGCCTTGTCATGCGCTTGAGCGAAATCCGAGAGCGTGCTTTATTGAGATAGGCTTCCGTTGTGGCGGCATCTTGTTGGTAAGCCAGTTGGTCCGCGGTATAAGCCAGCACTTCCACCAGCACAGTAGAAAGGTCTGCGGGGTGTCCGGTCGCCGCGGCTGGCGCCGTCACGGAAAGCCTGTCGAGCATCATGCGGCGGAAGGAATAGAAATCTCTCGCCGTGTAATCTATCTCTGTATCAAGGGTTTCTGGTTCAGGGCAATCACAACTGCTTTGACAGTCGAATGGCGAAGGGCATTCTACTTTGAAAGAGAAGCCAACAGATGCCAGCGCAGGATCTATCTCTGATGGTGGCAACGGATTTAATGAGCTGGTGACGATGTTGATGCTGTAAGGCGAGAAATCACCGGGCTCGGCGACTTCAATCACCAATACATTGGTTTGTCCGTCCAGTCCCATCGTGACATTGACTATTTCAATGGCATTCGGCCCTTCAATGCGAATGTTATCGATGGTGTAAACAAACGCACCGGGATCATTGACTAGATGTAAGTGAAGAAACCGTTGGCGATCAGTTTCCACCGCAGCTTCACGATCGATGACTTCAACGAAATCGATGCCATTCAAATCTGACTGGCGCACTGCCTCACGTCGGCGTTTGTCGCAGCAAAAATAGATCATGCTGACACCTCACGCTCAAACGTGGCCTGTTGTGACTCTCCGGTAGGCAGAACAATGTAGGCGACATTGATGAAAAGCGCGCCATTGTCGACATAGACGTCTACCTCAGCAAGATCGATATCGTCCTGCATCCAGGTTTGCAGCGAGGTCGCTACCAGACTCCGTGTATTCTCAATAACCGCTTCGCTGACACCCGCGAAAAGAAGACGGTTCAGCCCGCACCCGAATGTTGGCATCATCACCCGCTCGCCCGGCTCAGTGAAAAGTACCTGCTCGATACGATCGCGAATGACATCCAGCCGCGTCGTGGTCGCTGTCCGGCCTTGGGTATCAATGCGATAAGGAAAATCGGGATATGCCATAAGGATTCACTCCCTTAGGTCGCTAGTACACGCGGTTGAACCACGGATGGGAGCAAAGGCGTGCCAGTGGGAGCGCAAACAGATTGTCCCGTCTGTAACGCGAAAGGCTGCCCCAATGACAAAACGCGTACTGAGCCTGAAAGCCACTGCCCCGTCACACAAGGACCATTGCCAGCGTTTGGCGGTGGCATGGCACAACCGGCGACGGCATAAGGCGAAGTTTGCAACACGGTAGGTTGTCCCGACACCATCACCCTTGGATTAGGCACCGTGGGTGTCGCCTGCCCACCATGGGCGCAGGTGACTGTGGCACCAACATGAAGAATCGCTCCTGGCATTGCTACATTCCTCTTAGGTGATGGTTAGCGCGCCGTTATTGATATCCACGGTTGGTCCCACCATAGATATCTGCGCCCCTTTCCCGTTGTTGATGAAAATGCCCGCGTCAGTCACTGACAGCGTTGCCCCTGTTGCTGTTTGCAGCGTGATACCGCCCATGCCCATTGGCCCGCCGATATCACAAATCACAATGCCGTTCTTTGCCATGGTTTGCAGCGTGATGGCTGAAATGGGCGGCACCGCGGTTCTCGCCAAAGTCGGCACATCCGAAGGCGAACCTGCAAAACATCCCGTCCAGATAGGGTAATCCACATCCCCTTGTTCAAACTCGATCCACACGCCTGCACCAATAGGTGGGACCGAGAAAATTCCTGAGTTCAAGCCCAACACAGGCAGACAAGGCATACACCAGCTTCCGGGAACCATGCCCGACACGCTGGGAACCGTGGCGAGGATCCGCCCTTGCTGCATTGGGTCGACATTGTTGACCACGGTGCCGCGGAATTTACCGTAAAGAGGTGTTGTCATGCGGACACCCTGTTAACGGTCGATAGCAAACCGTCCCTACTCAATTGAAAATCCTGCTTCAATTCGCCTTCCTTAAAGGTGGTGGTAACAGATTCCACATAGTGAATGCCATTGAACGCTGGACTCGAACCTCGCACATACACCAAGCGCCTTGCCATCAACAAAGAACCGTATGCGAGCACGTCCAACGAGCCAGTCATTTTCAACACGCGAACCGCAGATTGTGCCGCTTTCGCCATGCCAATCATGGCCGCCTGAACCGGCGAATATTTAGCGGTTTCATAGATGTTTTTGGTCTTTAAAGTGATGGGACGAATCAAACCCAGTGGCGGATTGAGTGGATTGAAATCTGGCACTGGAATCGTCAGTGGCATTTTGGTCTGTGGATTCTGGATGGTGATCAGCGGAATGTAAGCTTCCTGCGCATCATATGAGCCAGACAGCGAAGTCACATTGCGGTTGGCATCCAAGTCATCGTTGAGCGGTTTCTGCACGTTACCGATTCGAACGTCCGGCCCCCAATACGCGACAGACACACCAACGGTATCCGTGGTTTCTGTGTAGAACACATACCCCACGCGATCGGCCAGCGATTGGATATAGGCGAGATCGGTTCCCTGCTGAGTGGGTATGCGGTCTGTCGGCACTGGCACATCAATCAGCACAGACGGGATAACTTTTGGGATCAGCCCAAGGAACGCATACTTCGCCAGTACCAGATTAATTCGGGCAAAGTCGGGCATGGCAGGAAAGCGCATAAAGCTGAAATCGAGATAGCTGAGCACATGAGTCAGGTCTTTCCCTGTAATGGTCATCCGAGATACACCCGGAGCGCTGGCAGGGCTGACATTGTGTTGGGTGATCACACCGTCCATCAACACGCTTTGCTTGCCGTGCATTTCCACCGTAATCACGGTGCGCACCAACGGGATAGGATTGTTACTGGCAAGCATAAAAATGGTGTGCAGCGGCGAATTATTGTCGATTTCAAACACCAACTGAAAACCAGAAGGCCCCTCGGTTTTGGATTGCACTTCACAGGAAACAAAGGCGTTAATAACCGCTTTTGAAACCGGAACCGGCGCAACAGGGCCAATGTAGAGGCTCATGACAACATCAGACATCAGCCCTCCCCATCGCCCGAAGAAAGGGCAATTTTCCGACCCGGTGTAGCCAACAAATCACCGGGATAAGCTTCAAGGTTGGCATCCGCAATGTGCCACCAGCGCGATGTGTCGGCGTAATAAGCCGCCCCCAGCAAATCCAACCTGTCTCCTTCCCTGACCAAAAGCATGGGGGCGGTGCCTTCCCCCGCGGGCTCTGGAACGAAACGACGGCTTACAAAGACTCTCTCTGTGCCATCGCTGTCCGTCATCACTTTTAAAGGCGCACCCGCATAACGACTGCTTGGCGTAAAGTCCGCAGTTTCGTCGGTATTGCTGAGAAGGTACTGGGTAAGATCAGTCATGCTATTCGCCCCTAATCATCCATCAACCGCGGGTTTAATGACTTTCGCTGCCTGCTTCTCGATGCCATCAAGGTAGTGCAGGAACAGCGACGAAGCAGGATGGTCAAAGCCCAAATCATCGACCGACAACACTTGTAGTGACAGGCTGGCTTTGGCGCGGATAGGGTTTAACTGCGCGCTGAAAAACTCTTCTGCCACTGAAAGACTGCCGACTTTCACAGGCATTCTTCGACGCAATCCCCAACTGAAAACAGGCAAAGGCTGGGTCATAGGAATAATGGTGATCTTGCCTTGTCGCGCCAGAGTGTCATTGTCTAAAAGCTGGCGTTTGGTTGGCGAAATCAGGCTTCGAAGCGCTGCGATGTAATGCCCTATTCCGTATTTCACTGCGTCCTCGTCACCCCGTGACATGGCATCTGTAGCATCGAGAATCGCATCAAACGTAATGGTTTCTTTTGGCGGACCATTGAGGCGTAGTTGTTCACTGCGCGTTTCAGAGGTCGACGGTGATTTCACCTCAAACTGGGTATTGAGTGAGTCCGGATTAATCAGCAAGGGAATGGCGCTCATTGGCTCCGCACTTTGTGGATCCAGCAGCACAATTCCGGCCTTGAGGTAGTTAGGTTGGGAAGACAACATTTAGCGCGCCCTCCTAGCTGCAACCGTACGGGTCAAATGTCTGGCTGCTGAAGCTGCCGCTTGGTGCTGCGCCAATCTTTGATGCTCGGCTGAAACGGAGCCCATACCCGGCCAGTTTTCCCGAACGACATCAGACATGACGCGATAAATTTCGCGATAGGAGGCGTTCTCAGCGATGTCGATGTGATCGAACCTAATCGTGACTTTCATTCAACCTCCTACGGCACCGCGAGATTGCCAGGAATGGTCCACCATAGCGGTGGCGCTAATGATGGGATCATCCGAACACCGCGATAAATGAGATACCCGATACCAACGGCAGCAGCCCCTGCAACCACAGGTTTAACGGCTGGACGCAAATCCGGCATTTCGGGAAGCTCTGGCATACGCCAAGGCTCTGAAGGCGGCTCCACAGGTCTTGGTGTTGGGCGCGGAGCGGGCCTTGGTGAAGGCACTGGCTGTGGATTTGGCTGCGGGACAACCCTAGGCACAGTGCGCGGCAGCAACACTGGAACCGGTAAACGAACCCGGATTCGCACTCTGCGCGGTGCCCTTCTTCTGCGCGTGTTCCGGCAGCGATAGTAATAAACACCATTGGAAGCAGAACCACCCACAGCAGGCCAAACATCAATGTTCTGCAGAGGATTCGCCACAAATGGCATGGTCGGAAAGGCGTAAGACCACATGGTGGTTGCTGGACCAATGATGCGCTGATAATTGGCAATATCCCGGTTCAATTGGGCTTCAGCATCAACCTGACGGCCGTTTAACCAAGAAGCAGGTTTTATTTCGCCAACTTCATCGATAAAAGGCCCTTGAGACCAGTGCTTCACCATATCAGGTCGCGTTGAGCCGGGAATTTGAAAGCCGGGGTGACCATTTCCCAAACAAGGTGTTGTGGGAGAAATCGCTCGGTGAAGTACGCCACAAAATCCGCCAATCTGGCGGTGTGCAGCGACACCAATCTGCCCCATTGTCATGGTCGGCACGTCACAACCCGCTACGATTGCCCGCTGGATTACTGGAAGTCTTCCTTGTCGAGACACGCCATCCAGCAACTTAGCTTGGGGAATAGGTGCTGATGGCTGGGGTCGGTTATCGCCAAAGGATTCCACCGCAGACTCTGGGATCAAATAGAGCTTGCTCTCTGGTGTCTCTAGCGACTGCAAATCAGTAAACAGGCTTTCAACCTCAGACTGATCCATCATCTCGCCAAGAAATTCAAGATCGTGAGAAGGTGATTCAGAGCCCACGACTTCCGCAGACTCTGCCGCCCCCATCTTTTGTGGGAAACGCCCGATCGAGCCTTGTGGTGACGACACACTGAAGCGTTTCCCTGCTGCAAATGCATCACCGCCCCGATCAGCCTCCTGCTCATAAGTGTCACCCGCGCCCTGAAGCTTTGAAAACGCGAGCCCGCGGCGCTGCTGCACCACATGCGTCAGCTCATGCCCAATCAAACGCAAGCCTTCTGGCGTGTCTGGACGATAGAATCCGCTTCCGAAAAACACATCGTTACCGGCAGTAAAGGCTTTGGCCTGAAGCTGTCGGGCGTAGTTTTGCGCCATACCGCCGGTATAGAAATTCACATCCGGCAGCGTTGTACCGAAGGTTTGCTCCGCGCGCTCTCTTAACGATTGCGGAATCGCACCGTCTGGCTGGGTTGTGCTCGAGCTGGCTGCAGGCTTTTTCAAAACTGGGCTGTTCGCAGCTGCTTTGGCGGCGCAAGCAGAACAAGTACCTCCTGTCGGTGCTACATTCCCACAGCCGCATTTTTTCTGAATCACAAAGCCGTTTCGCGGAGTATTGACCGCTTTCTCGGCATGGGATTTTTGCGGTGTCAGGGGAGTGAATTCAGCCATAATCTAAGTCCCCCGCTTTAATAGGACGTTCCAACTTTTGAAGCTCTGCCGCGGCGGCTTCCATCAGCCACCGCATAGACACCGATTCATTGTGTTGCGCCGCGAGAAACGCACCATTCAACGCAACATTGTGGATACTGCCGCCAGTAAGATTCAGCTTCGCAAGCCGTGCTGGGTTCACGTCCTCGGCCAACGGAGTTTGAGGCGGGAATACAGAAAGCCAGATCCGTTCTCTTTCCGCTGGTGCAGGGAATGGGAAATCCACCACAAAACGCAGGCGGCGCATAAAGGCTTTGTCGATTTGGGATTTTAGATTAGTGGCGAGAATCGCCAATCCGTTGAACATTTCAATCCGTTGCAGCAAGTCATCAATGCCAATGTTGGCAAATCTGTCGTTGCTGTTTTTCACCTCGCTTCGCTTGCCAAACAGTGCATCAGCTTCATCGAAGAAGAGGATGGCTCCACAGCGCTCAGCCGCCTGAAATAAGGCTCGCATTTGCTTCTCGCTTTCGCCGATGTATTTGCTGATCACGCTGGCAAGGTCGATGCGGTATAGATCGAGGTTCAGGGTATTGGCAATCACCTCTGCTGCCATGGTTTTTCCTGTCCCACTTTCACCGCTGAACATGGCACTGATGCCCATGCCCCGGCTCATGCGTTCACGGAATCCCCAGGACTGATAAACACGACTGCGAAGAGCAACCTGAGAAGCAAGCTGCTCCAACATCTTGGTTTGAGATTCCGGTAACACCAAGTTGTCCCAGCTGGCTTTGCATTCGATACGTTGGGCGAGCTTTGAAAGCTCGGTTGACGCACCGCGCTGGCAGATTTGCCAGAGTGCTTTTTCAAAATCTGATTCATTATTTGAACCACTTTGTGCAGCAGCCACTGAGGCAGAGCGGAAAATGTCTGGCTCGCTCATTGAAAACTGTTCGGCCAATCTTGCAGGGAGCTGTTTGTCTTCAACCGGAAGCAATTCTGACCATATCGACTCCTGCTCTTGCACCGTTGGTCGTTTCACTTCAAGCGGAAAACTTCTGGTCGAAAAGGCCGCAGGAGCTCGTCCTGTGTCAATCAACACCAGTCCACGCATTCTGGCAATAAACTGTTCAGCCAGCTTTTGTTTTGGAGCATCGTCCGCTTCTTCGACCAATAACAGCATGGGTAAAAGGCTCGCCTCACGCAGCCAAAGTCTTGCAAGGGCATCCAAATCGTTCGCGCGGGAAGGTAGATTAGATGCATTGATGCGTTGCAAACCGACATTTAATTCAGTCGAAATAGAGACCGCCATTGTGCGCTTAGCGAAGGCATCATCTCCAAAAAGCTCAAACACGGTCGAGGTGTTATTCATTCCGAAGTGCTGGCTTTGAGAAAGGTAATTTAATGCGGCATCCAAATGTTGGCGCTGGGATGGCATGAGAGAAACGGATGATTCCACATTGGCAGGTTCAAGCAATACGGAAAGACGTTCATCGATGTAGCTCAAACCGCGGGCAAAATTCACCACCCGCTCATCGGCACTTAATACTCCATCGCCAGAACCTAATGGCTGCCATTCCACCAGCAACCAATAACGAAGCGGAGAATGCGGTGAAAAGCTGCTCCAGTCGCATTGCGGAATGCGTGACACACAAAGCATCGCAGTCGGAAATGTATTTGAGTGGTTGTTAGTAAGAGCGGCGCATCGCTCTCCTATCAAGGGTTTAAGTGATGCGGCAACTACCAAAGCCAATATGCTCTGGTCGCTTTCGTTAAGTCCAAATTGATCAATCAATACATTGATAAAACTTGGATTTTCGCCTAGGGCTTCAGCGCGGAAACGGTTGTTGATAGTCGAAATGGATTCCGGCGGCGTCGTGTTCGCTTCGTCTGAAAGCAAAGCACTAGCCCACTCCACGACTGCCGACAAATGTGCGTTATTCAACGCCTGCCAACGCTCAATTGATTGCTGCTCTTTGGCTTGTTGCTGCTCAGAAACAGAAAATTGGATGGACTCAGACATCATGGCACCACCACTACCTGAGTCGGGTCGAAAATCGGTGCTCTTGGGGTGAAGTCCGGAGCAACAGGTGGTCTGTCTCGAAGGATAAACCAGCTATCAACACCATCAACACGCAATCTGGCTGGGTAACTGCCTGCAACCAGCGGCCCGAAGATAAAAACGAGGGTGTTTGTCGCCACAGCGACAGATTCCGCAGTCGCCCCTTCTGAACCGAGCCACATCATGGCTTGTTGTCCGGGATGAACGTGCGGGGTAACGCTTAACGTGACGACCACAGTTTGACCATTTCGCACCACACTGGCAGGTGGCAAGGTCATCACTGGGGCGATTTGGGCGGAAAGTTGATTAGATTGTAATGGTTGACCACCAACGTCAGCAGTAAAGAATAGTGAATAGATACCTGCTGCCCAATTGGCTGCAGCATTCGGCAGTGTCACTGACTGCGCGCGTGCTGTTCCGCCCGCCTCTGCATTGATTGTATGTTCCACCTCCTGTGAGATATGAGAGAGCGTAAATCGAGGATTCGCGCCATCCAGCGCAAACCCTTCGGTGTCCAGGGTATCTCCCAACCTTGCACTGGACTGCAAGGCGGGAGGGATAATGCGCGCCAGTTGGGGGACTGACGGAACCAGACTTGGCTGGACATCGGGCCCTGTATTTCCAGGACCAATGGTCAATACCGGAAGCGCTTCCCGCGTGCCCTGTTCAACTTGCATCAACACGGTTGATACGCGGTAAGTCGCGGAGGGGCGGTACTGACTTTGCAATGCGCTCCATAACGCGGATTTTTCCGACACGGGCATTGGATGGGGCGCGATACGAATCGCCTCAGCCTGATCAGCCAAACCTGTGTCTGCCAGCGCTTGGAGAAGCGGAGGAAGGCCCGCTGCAATTGCGGGTGAAGGGTTTAGCGCAGTTTGAATTTCTGCGCGGGTAAACCCCGGATGTTCATGAAGAATTTGCATGGCATAGCCAAGCAATACATCGTTGTGCAAATCCGCGGTGCTATACGCACTCACGATGTAATACAAATCCAGCGGCAGCGGTGTGTTATTGATTCTATCGCCGTCGCTGTTTCGGGTTGGCAAACATTGGTTTGCCCAGGCAGCGTTGACTTCGGTGTGGTAGAGAAACACATTCAGCGCAGGTGCGTTATCTTCTTCCTGCGCCAGCATTTGGTCGGGTGGAAGCGCGTGAACAGGCACATTGGTATTCACCACGGTTGCCACATCGTGATCGACCAAACCATCATTCAACAAATCACGGAGAAGTTGAGTGATACCTGCGATCGCCAGCGCGCTGCTCATCGTTTGCCCTCCTGACGGTCACGAAGGTAATCAGTCAGGCTTACTGGTGGTTTCCAGCTTGGTGCTTTTTTCTCTGGGGCTTTGGGTGCCGGCACGATCGAAACATGACCAATGGTCACGGACACTTCGAGATGATCTTGTGGGCTCCCTTCTTTTTCTGGAGAGAGCGCTGATTCAACGGGGGTCACAGAGGCCAAGCGCTCCGTATTGGGCGACACTTTTTCGTCTCCCAATATTGATGCGGCAACCTGCTTAGTAAAGTCACGGCGTTTCGCAGGTTGCTGACGGTTTTCAGGTGCGACAGAGGAAGATTCCAGCTCTAAGTCTCTCAACTCGGCGAGGGTCATAGCACTTGCAGAATGCGGGCTTACATCGTTTGATGGGGCATCTGATCTAGCGGAAACCGTCGATTTGTTTTCCGCATCTCTCTGCCATACTTGTCTCTGCCATTCTGGGCTCGAAGACTCTGCATTATGACCAGGAAATTCGGCCTCTATATCTGACGAATAGTCCTTTTGGGTTGAGTGACTCCTAACGCTCTCTGGCGAAACTGGGAAGGATGAGGAATCAACTTCCCTGTTAAAACCATATTCAATATTTCGGTCAGAGTGGGCTGCTTTTTCTGGTTGCACTGCTGATGAAAATTCGCTCTGTTCACTTTGAGTCGGTTTGAGATTTGTTTTCGTTGGTTCTGGCACCAACCAATCGGTGACAGTGTCACTTGATGATTGAGGTGATGTGGGGGAAGAGTCATCACTCACGTGCGAATAATAAGAACGCACCACAGGTTTAAGCGATTGTTCACCTGAGACATTTCGGCGAAGAAATTGGCTGAGACCTTGACTCATCATCTTCCTCTCCTCACTCAATAATCATCGCAATATGACGGCGACGACGGGCAGGACTCATAGCGAGAATATCCTGACTCGACCAGCCATAGGCTGTTGCCAGTAAATGCACATCCCAGAGCTGCTTCTCGACACTGGCGGAGAGTTGCGCCCAAAACTGGTTAGCAATATCAAACTGATGAAGGGTTTCGGCGCCGCAATCTGGACAGGCTGAATTCAGCGACACGATGGAAAGAGGTTCAGAAGCCAACATCTGTTGTTCGATCTGTTCAAACAGCATTTCCCAGGCTTCTTGCGCATTCTCTTTTTCTGCCAGCGCTGAACGGATTCGCGGGAAATCCTCGGGTTCAATAACCCTTTGTGCAAACTGAAACAGCATGACTTCGCTGTTTTCCAGCATGTTCAGGTCCGCAATGCGGGGTAAACGAAACCGACATGGGATCCCTTCAAAAATCACATCGTGATAAACCGGGAGATACGCATCCGTATCCAGTGAAGCGTGCACCGCGTCCCAGGCTTTGGAGAGTTCAGGGGACGCGGTGCCTAACACTTGCGAAACGGTAAACGAAAGCTGCGTTTTCTCACCGCATTCACCGCATTTGGCTTCAACTTCTATGGCATCACCAAACTGGCGCTGGTAAGCAAGCATCAGCAAATGATCGCGACCTGCCACTGTCCAATCAGGCAATGTCGGTTTCAACGAATCCGGCACAAAAGCGCCCGCCAGTATTGCCGCTCGCTCCTGCGCGCGACGGGCTGAAGCGGCTTCCCACACTTCAACCTGACGGTTATCGTTTAATGCTTGCAACACCATTGCCATCAGCGTCTACTCACTGCTCAGGATGAACAAAACTGGGTTCTTTCGGCGTGGTCACCGCCATGCGCTCCCAGCCTTCGTTTTCGAGTTTGATAGACTGAATCATGAACGCAGAGCTGGATGCATCTAACCCCGGCAGCGCTTTGTATTCCGATACCCAGCAGCGGTAAATGCTGTAGCTCAGCACCTTCTGACCCGCCTCATTCAGCACTTCCAGAATCAGGTTTTTGTGGAGGTCTGCCAGCGACACTTCACCACCTGGCTCAGTCCCGATTCGCCAAACCTTATTTGCCCACTGTTCGAACTGGAGATTTTCCGTCACACCGCGTTCAAGGGTGATGGCTTCGAATTTCACCTGACCCGGAGATTTACGGGTGTGGGATGGGTCGCCACCTGCGCGGTATTCATTCACTTCCACCGTGCGGCTGAGACCTGATACTTTCTGCACCGCCGCCAGCACATCGCCGCCGGCTTCTTTGATGATGAATTTGTACCCAGGGTACGGGACCACCCGCTGACCATTCACATTGAGCTGAGACATAACGCCCCCTCGCTACCTATCGAGTCATACATTGAAGTTGCCGACAGCCACCGCCATCGGCGGAGAGATTAACTGCCGCTGTTGTTCATCAGTTGGAAACTGACAACAACAAATTCCGCAGGTTTAAGGGGCGCCATGCCCACCAGTATGTTGACGACGCCGGCATCGATATCTGCCTGAGTGGTCGTCTCGGCATCGCATTTTACAAAGAAGGCTTGATCCGGTGAGCTTCCCTGAAATGCACCTTGGCGGAAAAGCCCTTGCATGAAGCTGGTCACCGCGATGCGAATTTCTGACCACAGCGGCTCGTCATTGGGCATAAACAGGGTCCATTGCAAACCACGGAACAGGGATTCTTCGATGAAAAGCGCCGTGCGCCGAACGGGTACGTATGTCCATTCGGAGGCGAGCTCATTTGCGCCACGCAACGTTCTTGCACCCCAAACGATATTGCCGCTGATGCCGCCGTTTCTCAGGCAGTTCAAACCAATGGGGTTGAGCAGACCAATCTCGTTGTTGGTGAGGTTGTGGTTGAAGCTAATCACGTTGCGAAGGCTGGCAGTGATACCTGCCGCTGCTGTCCAAATCCCCGCTTCCGAATCGCGGCGGGCATAGACGCCAGCGACAGTTCCGCTTGGGGCGATAGTTCGTAAGCGGTTGTCGTTATTGGGATCCGGCACCTGAACGCGGGGATAGTAAGCGGCTGTGTTACGGTGACGAAGCCCTGCCCCAGCGACTTCATCCAACCATTCAATCGCTCCTTCCGCACTGTTCACGTTCTCTGGCGGGTCAATCAGCAAGAATGCCCGCTGTTCTTCACAGTAAGCAATCGCAGGACTAATCACGGTCGACATGTCCGCCACATTACCGTTGTTCAGATCTGACGCTTCCGGTATCAACAGCAGGTTGAAAATATCGACATCTTCCAGTGCGTATATACCAGTTCTGGCGTTGCGGTTTCCCCGCAATTGCGCAGCAGTCGGTGCACCACCATCAGCGCCCGCAGTTTGCGCGGTCTGAAATCCGGCTGCTGCAGCCGTATTCATGGCATATTGCTGAACGTTGGCCTCTGCGCTGCCTTCCAAAGCGGTCGTCACTGCAAAGTCCCCTGCCGTGTCGGTAATTGACACCATGTGACCAGCTCGATAAGCGGTGCTGTTGCGCCCGGCGTAAACGGCAATTCGGTCCCCCCGAGCAACGACCTGGCATTGCGCCCACAGCGGATCCGCTGGATGAGTATCTCTAATCGCGTTCTGCAGCATGAGCGCAGCACCAGCGATGGTTGTCGGTTTCGTCGTCGCGTCAACAACTACAGAGCGCACAGTGCCATCGCCTAGATCGATATCCATAGTGTTGTTGTCAGCCATTGCGGCGTAATTTGCGACTGTCTGTGTACCAGAGTAATAACCTGTTGGCGCAGGCATATCTGTGCCGGCGAAGTCCGCAATTTGAACCATCATCGAGTTGTCGTTGACAACACTTTGCACAAACCTAGGATGAGTCGCGACCATAGACACATTGCGGTAAGTCTCGTTTCGCACGGGCACTTCGAGACCATCTACATGCCTGATTTCGGTCACTGAAAGATTGAAAAGTGATGAGGGATCTGTGGTCAGGTAGTCGACATCAATGCGGATGTGATTATTCCATGCGCCGGGATCTTCAACCGGCTCATCTTGAAACTGACGCCCGGCGTTAAAAAGCAGTGTTGTGTTGCCATTCCAACTATCGACCGACACACTGCCATTGGTTCCTCCTCCAACACGGACAGCATAGGACTCACCGCCCCCATTTGTAAAAAATTGCGACACTGCATAGCTGGTTTCACTGGTGGTATGAACGCCGCCCATATGAGTGTCAAAATCTCCGACATGGAACATGCGCAAGGGCGTGTTTATCGGCCCTCGTGAAAAGCCACCAACAAACGCAGCGATAGATGTGGCAGCACCACTGATAGAGCGGCTGCCGCTGGGAATTTCCTGGATGTAAACGCCGGGATATGTCAGTGCAACGGGCATGAGTGACCTCCTCAACCATGGCAGAACTCGTATAAATTGGCGTTGGGAGCGGCACAACGGTCTGACAATACTCATTCACATTTTGACTAAATCGCCGTGCTCAGAATATGCCACCACAGACACAGTATCAGTGCTGCAATACACAAAGGATGATGGCTAACTATCGCGTGACAGTGTGTCGCAAAAACAAGAGAGGGTTGGTCATGTGGGCGAAAGCGTCAAAAAAGCACGATCGTTTTAAATACCAGTTTTCAGAGTATTAGCAAAAATGTAATCGTTCTTATATCTGATGCGCTTTTTTTAAACAAAAATAGTGTCGCTTGCCTTGCGTGGTATGCTTTTTCAGACAGCAAAGGAAAGTATTCGTACGATTGAGTTGTTTGGGTATATCTCCGAACAGCCCTTGTGTTCGGCTGTTCGGAGTCATTTCTTGCAGGATTATTGATTCACAAAGGTGTGGATATAATCAATCTGAGGCTGTTTGGTGAAGGCACCCGGGCGCAATGCCTGAATATCACGGATGATGTCTTGTAACTCCCAACCGCGCTCAAGCAGAAGGTGAGCAGACAATAAACCGGTGCGGCCTGAACCGCCCATGCAGTGCATGACAACCTTATCGCCATTTGCAATGGCTTGGTGCAATTCTGATTGGCTGGCTTGCCACTTTGCCATGAAAGTAGCGTCTGGGGCTTCATCGTCTTCGATAACAATGTGGAACCATTTCATGCCAAGTTCCTGAACCAGTTCGCCCAGTTGCTCGACGCCTTTTGACGCCATTTCTTCTTCATTGATAGCAGTCACAACAGCAACCGCACCTTGCGCTTTTAGCTGTTGAAGGCTTTCCAACAGTGACAGGTCTTTGGTTCCCGGGCAAGGGGTCAAAATCAAAGCGCCAGATTCCACTGGCAATTCCCAAGTTGGATGTGTCATCCGAATCTCCCTAATTCTATTTTTCGGTGCAGGATCTTGGGGATGAATTATGACATTTGGATGACAGTGCGCCTACTGCCCGATTTTTGCCTTAGATAAGTCAAAACCCAATGTACCTATGACCTTATCCAGCGTTTCGGAGAGTGCATTAACAAGCGCCTGGTACCCTTCTTGTTCCAATGGCGACTGCGCGTAGAAGGTTTGGGATTGACCGATATCACCGTTGCCATCCACCAACACCCAGTCTCCTGCCACGGTTGCGTTACCTTGGTAATCACCATCAAACCGGCTGATGTTGAGTTGGAGTCTAGGCATTTTTGCACTGTTCAAAGAAGCATTCGGATACATTGGCCAATAGTTTGCTTTTGGCGTACGCAGTTGATTAACCAAACGTTCTGTCACCTGTTGGGAAAGGCTTTCAGCCCAGAGGTTATTTTGCGCAATCACAATCTCGGAGGGTGACGTTTGGTAGGCAATTCCCTCTCCTGCTAAATACCCCGCAACTTTCACAGGCTGGATTAGCAAGATGGGCTGTTCTTTTCGCAACACTGTCTCTTTCAATTCAGCTTGAGGCAAGAGATACGTTTTGGTTGCGGTGTCAGGCGCGCTGCTACACCCCGCTATCACCACTACGAATAGCCAGCTAAGCAATGATTTTCTCATTAGCGCTCTCCCTTCACTGGAATTGGATCTGACAACTGGCTTTCACCGAAAATCAGAGAGTCTGGTTTCTGGTTAAGTTTCTTCATTAACGGACTGAATCCATCCATGGCATCGTTGAAACCTGTCAGCGCTTCTTGCAGTTTCTGGTAGGACTCCGAATCAGGATTGAAGCCACGTAAGGTTCGCTGAAGCTCTTCCAGTGTATCCCTCAGCTCTTGAGGAAGCTTTTGGGCACCATCCTGTGCAAGCAAGCCATCGAGACGCTGAATCAGACTATCCAGTTCTTTACCCGCAGAATTCAGTGTCGCCATGGTTTCTTGGGAAGCATCCAGTGTTTCCTCTAGGGAAGTCAGCACACCTTCGACAGGGAGCTTGTTAATCTTGTTAAGAATGCCGCCGATCTGCCGTTGGAACTGAACAAAATCTCCCGAAACAGACGGAAAGAAGTTATAGCCCCTATAAGTCGTCTGATACGTTTTGTTGGCTTCATCGGGATAGAAATCCGTATCGATATACAGCGCTCCAGTCAGCAGATTGCCGGTTTTTAGTGTGGCACGCAGGCCATGCTTGAACTCGGCTGCGAAAGCCTCTTTCAACTCTGACGGCGTGATTTCAACGTCCGGCTCGAGGATCCGCTCAACTTCAATATGAATAAGTACAGGAATTTGTTTGGACGCAAAGCCCCGCTTTTTATCTGTCAGATGCAGCGGCACTTTCTCCACCGTGCCAATGCGTATACCGCGGTATTCCACGGGTGCGCCGGGGTTTAACCCGCGGACGGATTCACTGAAAAGCAAGGCGTACTCTATGTAGTTATCAAACATTTGCTCCTGAACTTGCTTCAGGTCGTCATAGAGCTTGAACAAGGTCATCTGCTCTGTAATGGGATATCCCTTTGATTGCCCATCAGGCACACCAAAACTCACGCCGCCGCTGACCAGTGACTCCAGAGAGGCGATTTGCACCGCAAAGCCTTGGGCATTGAGTCGAATATCCAACCCTGACGTCAACCAAAAACGGGTTTCACTCTGGATAAGCGCATCGTATGGCTGGAAGATGAAAAGCTGATAGGTCGCCTTTTCTTTTTCCAGATCAAACCCAACCCTCTCTACACGACCAACGGTGTAACCTTCAAAAAGCACGGGGTCGCCCACTGACAACTTCCCTGCTCTTGGCGACGTTAATACAACCCGTAATCCTTTGGCATCTGGTGGGGCAATCGGCGGAATATCGAGCACGGTAAAGGTATCCTGAGATTCTTCCGACACGCCAGGACGCAGAGCGATGTATGCCCCAGAAAGTAAGGTACTAAGGCCTGATACACCTTCTTTGCCGATGCGAGGTTTCACCACCCAGAATGTGGCATCTTCCCGCAACATGCGATCGGCGTTTTTGTCCATCCTCGCTTTCACGACGATGGCTGAATAATCTTTGTTGAGCTGGACATCTGTCACCACACCCACTTTGACATCACGGGCGCGAATTTCGGTTTTCCCTGCTTCCAGTCCGTCAGCGGTTTGAACATGTAAGGTGATCAAGGTGCCTTGATTACTTTCGTATTGATAAAACATCCAAATACCGACCGCGAGAGACACCAATGGCAGAATCCACACTGCGGAAAATGAGCGTCCTTTTTTCACTGTAGCGGTGACTTGTTCTTCCTCACTCATACGTTTTTATCTCTTATTCTTGTGGTTGTGCAGCGCTTGGTAAGACTGGTGGGCTTGCCGCAGGGTCACGGTGTCTAAGTGGGCCCCAGAACACACGAGGGTCAAAAATCAAAGCGGCACACATGGTAAAGAAAACCACCAAGGCAAAATAAAATGCGGCGGGGCCAGGGCTGATACTCATCAAACCCTTTAAGTTGACCAACGCAGAAAGGATGGCGACAACGAACACATCAATCATCGACCAGCGGCCAATCAATTCGGTAAATCGGTAATACTTCAGTTTCTTCAACGCATTAGTGTCATCTTCCTTCCCTTGCTTTTCCGCCCTTAATAGCCAAATCATGATGAGCATTTTGGTCATCGGCACGAAAACACTGGCAATAAAGATAATGGCCGCTATGGGGTAAGAACCGAGGTTCCAAAGCAGAATGACTCCATCCATGATGGTTGAGCGTTCGGTGCTGCCGAGGCTCACGGTATACATCATGGGGTAAAGGTTGGCAGGCACGTAGAAGATGATCGCGCTGATAAGAAATGACCAGGCCCAACCGATATTCATATCGGGGTTGTATGGGTGTAATCGACTGTCGCAACGCTGGCAATGCTTGTGGTGTGGGTCGTTGATTTGCTGACACACCCGACAGGCAACATGGTTGCCAGAAAGATGTGTGTCTCCCGGTTTCACTTTTCCGGTGGGATAAAGAGGAAACAGGTTTTCCCAAAGCCATTCTTTATCAATCGCCCGGGAGAAAAACACCACCAGCGCACTGTAAGCACAGTAAGCCCAGAAAGCAGCGCCCAGCTCAACGTCTGCCAGTGCGGCAATCTTCACCAGACTGACAATTACCCCCACCAGAAAGATGTCTACCAGCAGCCAAATCTCTACGCGAAATACCAAGCGGCTAAGTTGTTTCAACAGTGAAGGCGGTGTGTTGACACCCCTTCCCTTTGAAGATTTGCTGGCAACGTGAAAAAGGAACATCACCAGACTGATGTATATGGCTGGCAAAACAATGATTGTGATGAGCAACATGGCAGCGAGAGCATTGTTGTCGAAGTTATGGAAAACCTTGAGTGCGTCCAACAACGAAATGTTGTTACTGATGCCACTGGCACTGAAAGACATAAAAGGAAATACGCAACTGAGCGTGAGCATAACCAGACAGGAAATACCGTAAGCCTGCACTTTCGCCGGGCTGTTTTCCACTTGACGAACCAGCGTATGCCCGCATCGAGGACAGCTCGCTTTACTGCTTCCTTCCATAGGCGGAATAGCAGAAACCAATCCACATTCATTGCATGCGATAAGTAATGGAGAAGGTTTCTGCATAGGATAGGTCCGGATGGATATTCAACTGAGTATACCTAGCGCACTGATCGTCAACGTCTTATCCTTGAAGCAGTACTACGAATTCCGACTGACAAAGCCCGTAAATCGTCACATACATATATCCAGTCTGGCCATTTTCAGATATTCATTGCCCTATCCAAGGTAAAAGCGCAGAATAGCGCCCCTTTGTCCCAGTCTTCGGCACACTTGCCGACCAAGCCTGCTTTTGGGCACTCACTTACCGAGAAGTTAATTTATGGGTTTTACCGATCTAGGTCTTTCTGCGCCAATCCTCCGTGCTATTCAGGAAAAAGGTTACGACACCCCCTCTCCAATTCAGGCTCAGGCTATCCCTGCAGTTCTGGAAGGAAAGGATGTCATGGCCGCTGCGCAGACAGGTACAGGTAAAACTGCGGGCTTCGTTCTGCCAATCCTTGAACGTTTGAGCGAAGGCTCACGTACTCGTCCAAACCATATTCGTGCACTGATCCTGACCCCAACCCGCGAACTGGCTGCACAAATCCACGAAAACGCCGTGGTTTACAGCCGTCACCTTCGTCTGCGCTCTAGCGTGGTTTTCGGTGGTGTGAAGATTAACCCGCAAATGATGAACCTGCGTAAAGGCACAGATATTCTGGTGGCAACACCAGGTCGTCTGCTGGATTTGTACCAGCAAAACGCAGTGAAATTTTCGCAACTCGAAGTACTGGTGCTGGACGAAGCAGACCGCATGTTGGACATGGGTTTCTTCCGCGACATTAAAAAGATCCTCGACCTGCTGCCGAAGAACCGTCAGAACTTGCTGTTCTCTGCGACTTTCTCAGATGAAATCCGCGATCTGGCCAAAGGTCTGGTGAACAACCCTGTCGAGATTTCAGTAACACCTGCGAACTCAACAGCGCGCACTGTAGAGCAGTGGATTTACCCTGCGGACAAGAAAAAGAAACCGGCAATGCTGGCAAAGCTGATTAAAGATGGCGACTGGAAACAGGTACTGGTATTCACCCGCACCAAGCACGGCGCCAACAAGCTTTCCCACTTCCTGAATGATGAAGGCATTACTGCTGCGCCTATTCATGGAAACAAGAGCCAAAGCGCCCGTACTAAAGCGCTGGCTGATTTTAAATCGGGTGATGTTCGCGTGCTGGTTGCAACCGACATTGCAGCCCGCGGTATCGATATTCCACAGCTGCCACAAGTCGTAAACTTTGAAATTCCACACGTAGCGGAAGATTACGTTCACCGCATTGGTCGTACTGGTCGTGCCGGTGAGCCGGGCAAAGCGGTTTCACTGGTGTGTGCGGATGAAGCGGACGATCTGTTTGGCATCGAGCGTCTGATTCAGCAGCTTCTACGTCGTGAGGAACTGGAAGGCTTCAAGCCAACCAATGCGCTGCCAGAGAAGGCGCTAGATACTCGACCTATCAAACCAAAGAAACCGAAAAAGCCTAAGAAGCCAAAAGCACAAAATGGTGAGGCGAAAGCGGCGCCAAAATCCGGCACAGCAAAAGTTAAAGACGGTCAGCCAAAAACTGACAGAGCGCCTCAGAAGAAAAAACCGTTCAAGGGTAAGCCGCGTAATGGTGGACAATCAGGCCAAAAGCCTGCTGCTAACCAAAACGACAACCGCACCAACAATGGTGAAGGTAAGCCACGCCGCGCTGGCAATGCGAACAGCAATGGCAGCAAAGGGAATGCAAACAAACCGAATAATCGCAAACCCAACCAATCGCGCCGAAAATCTTCTGGTGATAGCGTAAAAGTCAGTTGGGGCAATTACTGATTCTCGAATAACCCTATCCCCAAACATCCCTAAGATGCAGGATTCAGCAAATTTTGGGAAAAAGGCCAGACAGACGTCTGGCCTTTTTTATACTTCATATTTGAGGTATTCCCGCGTTCTCAAACCACATATCGCCTTCCAACACCAATGACACTCATCAATTTTCGCTTCGCTTTTAAGGTGAGGTAATTCACAGATTTATAGTATCTCCAATACCGAAAAGTTATTCAGGAAGCGTTAAGTTTCATCCATTACTTTGCATACGAAACAAGTTGTTAGACCCAACTTTCGTTTTTAACGCTTGGGTGCTCTGATTGTCTCGCTATTTACAAGGAAAAGAAAAACGCAGGGATTTACAGCTCTAAACAATTATTGACGGCTGATAAATATAAGCGTGGTGGTCACTCATTTTACGCACGGACCATCCCTCAGAAATAGCGCGAAGAGCCCCGTTTAACTTTTGGGATTGTTTAATCCCATTCAGGAGATATTTTATGAAACGTGTTGTTATTGCTTCTGCCGCACTTTTTATGGCTCAAGGCGCTATGGCTTCTTCTTACGTCACCGGTAACCTGCAGTTCCACAGTCATGGCGACAAAATGCATGGTTCAGATGCCACCTCAACATTAGAAGCAGGCCATACCTTTAATAACGATATGGGTGGTTTTACCCTCTATACAGAGTTTGACGGCATTCAGATTGGCGAAGTATACGACGCTGATTCTGCATACGTAACGCTTGGCGGTGAACAGTCCTTCAACATCAACGAAAACCTTTGGGTAGCTGCAGGTTACCAGCACCTTCTGCATGAAGGCGATACGATCCAGTACCGTCCATTGGTGAAAATCGGATACAACTTCGATAACGGCGTGCAGATCAGCAACCGTACCCGTGCTCACATCCATGAAGAAAGTGGTAATGACACCGACTGGCGCTTCGACACCCGTATCGCATACGCGGTAAACAGCGATGTCGCACTAAGCTACAACAATGTGTACATGTATGCTGGTGACTACGATGCTAAAGGCGATGCAAAAGATCACAGCATGGACCACGAGCTTCGCGCAACCTGGACCCGTAACGGTGTTCAGCCATACTTTGAGTATCGCAACCAAGGTGATAACACCAACAATGCATTTGTATTCGGTGCGTCGTTGAGTTTTTAAAATCAACTCACACATACACAACAAAGGGAGCCAAATGGCTCCCTACTCTTGCTTAGCTTCTAGTTGCTCAAGCTCAGGCAAAGTCTCTCTCACCAACATCTTCTTCATTACCAGTGCTTTCATTTGCTTATCAACAGTATCCAACTCCTCTTTTGCCTGCTCAATCTCACCATCACTGATCAATTTTTCAGCAAAAGAAATGCGGGCAACTAGCGGAGACAAACTAATCGCGTAGTTTTCCAATCCTCTGGCGAGGGCTTGAACCTGGTCTGCTCGACCACTTTTGGCATACAAGCTGATGTTCGCAGCTCGAGTTCGGGCAGTTTCGAACTTCTCATTCATTGCATCAAATTCTGCAACCAGTCCTGACTGCCAGTGTTGAAGTGACTTGGCGACCTGTTCCGCTTCCGGCGTATCAGGGAAAAGGAATTGAAGACTGTCGGCGTACTCCATACCCGCTGCATAGTTATCGCCAATATTCGATGCTGTCAGTATCGACACTTTGTCAGCATAACTTGGAAGCAGCTGTGACTGATATTCCTTCAAAGCCTGAGAGCCATATTCCGCACGGATTGACTGTGCTTCTTCCAAGGAAATTACCTTGGGTTCAGCGCCGGCAATGGTCAGGGTTGAAAGAGGCGTTTCTGCGCTGCCCTGCACTTCCAACAATCCATATAGCAGTGCCGCACCAACGGCCAGACCACACATAAAAATGAGTGCACTGGCGTTTTGCTTTTTCACTTCTACCTCAACGGGAGGAGGCGCGATTGCAGCACCTTTACTCTGACGCTCTAAGCGATCGATATGCTCGAAGACAGTAAAGCCAAGCACATCCAAATCATCGACTTTACCTCCGCCATTTTTGGAAAGGTTTCTGTCTATCGCTTCAAGTGCGCGTTCACAACGGTAGAGATCGCGAAGCTGACCGATACTTGGCTGAATCGCGCGAACCTCCTCGCCGATGCGTCCGAGCATCCAGCGATAGAGCTCAGCACGTTTAGCATGAGGCATGTTCTCATCGTCAGGTGCACGCAACACCGCCACCTGAAGTTCTAAACCATTGGCAAAGCCAGATAGACCCTGCGTTTTCATCGAGGCGACGGTGAAGTAGATAGCAACGAGAAGATCTGCGCCTTCTTCTGTCGCCACTTTTTCACAAAGCTCACGAACCTTGGTCCAGTCCGTCGAGCCAGCAAGCGGGTTAAAGCGTCGGTTTATCTCGCTGCGTATTTTCTGGTAGTCAGAAGAGTCCCGCAGTTTTGCGCTATTTTCTGCCAGTTTTACGCCATCGATGTCCGTCAACATCCACTGCGACACTGTGTTTGTCCTTGTTTTTATATTCAAGCCACCGAAAGTCAGTTGACCTTTGGTGGCTTGGTTTTATTGTCGTTAATATAAGGTTCGCGACAGGTTGAATCCTCTGAATATCGACGCAGTAAACGGATTGCTGTCTGCCTCAGAGTGCAGACGGTACATCACGTTTCCACCGTCAATGTTAAAGCGATAATCAACACTGGTAGAGCTTGAACCCACAACCTCGGCCTGTTCCAGCAAGCGGAAAAACGCCCAAGGTCCTCGAATACTGATCCCTCTTGGCGAAGCATTCGCTGCCACAGGAACCAGAGTGATTTTGCTGACCGCAGCTTCACGAAGTGTATTTGGCCATACCAACCCTACGTTTTTGCGTGGTCCGTGACTGTATTCAACATACTGGCCATCAATGTTGATAACAGAACGTCTTTTGTTCGCGCTCAGCTCAATCGGCTCAAGCGTGAACTCAACATCCAGCACACCCTTGCGATTGAAGAATGCACCTTGAATCGCTCTTGCACGATCAATCTGATTCAGCACATCCTGGCGGATAAGGGTTTTGTCCCCTTCTTCTGAAGTAAACTCGCCCGTGTCTTCAAGGAACATTCGTAGGTTGCTTTCGTAGAAGTTATTCAGGATGCCATTAGGTGCAAAGAAAGCTTCGAAGTCTTCCAGCGCCACATCTTTAGAAGAACGCACGTTAAACGGGTAACGCGAAGCGAGTTTGCTTTGGAACGGATTGAATACATCTGCCGCCCAACGAACTTCCAGATAACGAATCGCTTCCTGACGAATCACATACCAGCTCTCATCTGCCAGTTTTTTCAGCATGATGTCGTAAGGTTGTGGCATACCAGATGCAATGCGTTGAAGCACATAAATAGGGTCAGAGTTATTCAGCGATAGACGCGCTTTAGTCGCGTCCAAAGCGGCTTTACCGACATCCGGAGCATCGTTGATTGACTTCATGTACGCAGTCAGTTGGGTGACCGCATCCATCACTTCATCGAGGTAAATCGGTTTACCCGGTTCGGTTTCCGAAAGTCCATTCAATGAAGAGAATTGGTTATCAACCATCGCTGCGACACGATAGCGTGGAGACTTAATCAACTCTTCTTTTGCTGCGTCGCCTTCAGGCAAGGCCGGGAACAAGTCAGTGTTATCCGTGACTTCTTCAAGTAAGCGATGCAGAGGTTGGTTGTTGCCTGTAATGCTTTCAAGCACAAGCACAGCGTTGTAGATATCCGGGAAAGATTTCACGTCGATATCGTTGGTCGCACGACGCCAGGTATCAGAGTAATCCGCCACATACAGGCTGCGGATCTTATCTCTCAATACGCGCTTATCTTCATCAGAGAAATCTATCGATTCAACCTGCCCCAGTACCCAACTATCTACAAGCGCCAGTTCAGAGACAGAATCTGATTCAGGAATGAAGTAAGTTTCGAAACCTTTTTTGGTCAGGATCCGTGGGATATCAAGATTGTTCGCTTCCGAAACACGCTCAGTAAAGACCACATCAAACACAGGACCGATAGAGGTCGCCAAATTGATTGGAGAGCCTAAAATCGCCGTCGATGCCTGCTTGAGATTACGGTAAACACGTTGTTCGATTGGCATACGGCTCAGTTCGCGCTGGGCGTTGTAAATGAGTCCATCGTATGGCGCCAATACCCGCTCTGCGTCTTCCTGTCCATCAACACGATCACCCACGAGGTCAGTATGCTCCATCGCGTAGTCCAAGTGCTGCATGAGGCGTTCTTGGGTTTCACGGTCGCCTTCGTACTGTTCTTGCCACTTACTGGCAAAGTAATTCTGCACCATGTTCTGATAACGGCCATCGTTGTCCGTCATCATGCGGAAAACACGCAACGAACCCAGTTTGTTTTCGTCATCGTCTGCACCAACAACATCGGCAGCTGCCACTTTCATCAAAGCTGGCAAGTAACGATTTTCAAGCAGGCTGAGATACGTGCTTTCGACTTGTGGCCCAATGACATGGCCTTGGTACAAACCTAAATCTGAAATGAATTTCGGTTTTTCACGGAAAAAACCAAACTCCAGTGTTGCCTGACGAATCGTATCCAACGGCGCGAGGATATCGACGCCATTATCGATAATCGCCTCAGACGCATAGTTGTTCTCGTATTCATTAACCTTGGCTAATACTGCATCCGCCTGTTTAACGTTTTTTAGGTAGTACTTGTGCCAGGAACCGATCAGTAGAAGTGACGCGATACCACAGGCAACGGCCGACAACATAATCACGCGGCGCTTGGTTTTCGCGACACGGAAGTTATCCGACGCCAAGCCTGCTTCTGGATAAATCACATTATTAAACAGGTTCTGAGTAAAGTAAGTGGTCGAGTTTGCGGCGTTTTGCGCCGTATTTACCGCATGGGAAATACCGTAGCGACGTGAGGCAGAATCGATAAACGCATTGGTCGGCACCCCTTGCTGATACACGGAGGTGAAATACACCCCACGCACCAATGCCGAAGTTGAAAACTGGTCACTACCAAATGCATCTTGCAGGAACTGCTTTAACACATCATGTAGACCTGCCATTTGACGGCTAAAGCTGTACATAGCAGTGCGATCTTCACCATCGAAACACTGCATCAGGGCTGTCGGCAGCATCTTGTTGACGCGTTCGACAAACTGCCCGAAGTCTTTATCAAATTCATTCAGCCAGCTATCGAGATCGTCCACTGAATCCAACGTGAAAGTGAAGCCCATGACTTCTTCACGCTCCGCTTTGGAGTAGTTACGGAAGAAGGGTTCAAAGCCGTGAAGCAGGTCGAGCTTAGTCAGCGATACATAAACAGGCAGACGGGTAGAAAGGGTTTCCATTAGCTCACGCAGGCGAGCACGGATCAGATTTGCATGTGCGCGGCGCTCAGTCATCGTTGCAGTGGCAAGCTTAGCCACATCCAGCGCAATCACTACACCGTTTAACGGGCGGCGGCTTCGCGTTTTTTCAAGCCATCTGACGAAGTGGATCCAGAGACGGCGCTCCATCTCCCCTTCACCATCGCTGCTGGTTGCACGTTGGGTTAGTAGCTCACCATCAGGGTCGATAAGTACTGAGTCATCACCAATCCACCAGTCGAAGGAAAACGGATTTTCACTTTTCTTGCCCGATGCACGCATGACCGATGAGAAAACAAAGTTCTGGCCTGAACGGTTAATGAGGCTTGTTTTACCTGCATTCTCTGGCCCCAAAACCAAATACCAAGGTAAAGCATACAGGTAGTTTCGCTTGTTCAGACTCTTTTGCAGTGCAGTCATCACCTGATTGAGTTCAGCTTCCTGACGCTCTTCATAGCGTTGAATCGGATCTTCCTGAAGCTGACGTTCACGCGCCTGATCCGCATGGTAGCCTTTGAGTTTTCGCCATTGCAAAAAGCCCCAAGCCGCCAGCCAGAAAAGGGAGAAAATTACACTGGTAATAAGGCGCGCTGTAACAGGCTCCAGCGGGTGGCTCTCGTCAATTTTAAGCCACGGACCCGCCCACCATATCGCGACATTGATCAAGACGAAAATGGCCACCAGCAATATAGGTAACGCCGATTTCATGGCGGGTAGCATTTTCAGAAGAAGCGATTTTAACTTGCTGAACATTTCTTTCGATCCCTGCTTAAATTATGACTTCGCAATGTTTTCTAAACGTTGAATCAATGCGGGTTCCCAATCGGTGAGCGAGGTATGGTTGGCCTGCTCTAAAAGTTGGTGGTAGTGCTGATCTGCCATGGCAGAAAGGTTGTGACGCTTCATGACATCTGCTGAGAGCATGCGCCAATAAAACTGGTCTCTGGGTTCTTTGGATGTTGATAGGCCATCATTGAGCATGGCTAACGCCACCGACAGGCCGCCTTCATCTGCTAGGGTGAATGCTTCTTTGCGCTTTCCATCCCAATCAGAGGTGGTTGCTGAGCCCGTACTTGTGGTGTCACCTTCATCAAGCCAACGACGTGTTTCTTCGCCGACATAAGGCATGCCGCCTTTGAAGCTAAGTTCAGCCACTGCAGGCACACGCTTCACAAAACTACGGACTTCCGAAGCGATGGTATCTGCCCACTCTGTGTTGCCGAGTTTGAGCGCGATGCGATAACTGAGAAAATGACCGTCAATCCAGTAAGGAGCAACAGTGAGGCTTTGCTCTACCTTGCGCCAAAGCGCGTGATCTGCACCTCGGCTAAGTTGATCTTCATACTCCGAAATGCGGTCTGCCGAGACAGGCATAAGCTGTGTTTCACCGTTCGCTTCTGAATCCGGCGCAGAGGTAATAGAGAACCACACGGCAAAGCGACGAAGACGGAGTGCCAATGCAATGCCGCCATCCAACTCGGAGACAAATTCAGCCACTTTCAGCAGCGTTTGTTTGACTGCACGGTCAGAGCTACCATCTATCTCCAGTTTCGGAGAAGGTGCACTGGCTGACGAGGACGCCGTTTCAGAGGGTGCCGATGAAGGTGCCTGTTGAACTTGCGGCTCTGGGGTTGCCAGTTTTCTTTTCAGCAAGGAAGCGATATCTAACACACCTTCTGTCGGCAGATCTTTTTCTTCTGCTGCCGTTTCAAGTTCTTTCAGCGCTTTCTCCACGTCTTCTTTCTGATCGACATCGAACATGGAGAAGTCGAGCTTCTCAGCCGCTTTCTCAGTACGCTGAACAATCTGGGAGAAGAACTTACGACGCGGCAATACACCGCGAGGGCCGGGAGCGGGATAACACGTCTCCCAGTAAGCAGTGATGAAATCCGCCAGGATAAACACCGATAGAGTGAAACGCTCCGGTGAAGACTGATACTGCAAACACTGCAGAAGATGAGTCAGCAGTTTGAGGTCTTTGGTTTGCGTCTCAATCAGCTTCATCGCGCTTTGTTCAGCTTCCCCCCACTGCACTTCTGCGTGAGAAAGTGAGCCGACTTTCATCATTTGGGTTTCGACAAAGTCCAACAGTGCATCATCAAGCAGACGTTCACCGACCGGATTTTCTCCGGCAATCGGCTTAGCGACTCTTTCTCGGTAGGTTTGCATATCCATGATTTGCTCCCCTACCAACGACATGTCTGGCGCATAGGTTTAATGCTCTCGCGCAAGTCGGCAGTATCAAACGTCAGGTTACCGATCGCTTCCAAATCAGAGCGAAGTACCGCGCGTTGGCCGGACATCAATGCCTTCATCACATCAATAGCTGGAATACCCCGACCCGCACGCATGATGTTGCCAGTGTCATCGCTCAACCAACGCTGAGTGACACTGTAACCTGAAGAGGCCATTACTTCCGCTTTACCCTCAGATGTTGCGGTTGGCAGTATCAACTCAACCCTGCTGATATTGTCGATACAGCTGAACATCAGAATAGGCATCTCATTCTTTTTCTGGTTTCTGTCAGGCAGTGCAGTCGCTGTCATCCAAATACCAGATTTAGGTTCAGCCCGGTTGGCATAGCGAAGCGCAAAACCCGTTTCATCTTCATTTCGCTCAGATTCGCTCTGTTTTGCGCGTTCCCATGCTTCCGGTTTTTGCACAATGACAGTAGCTTCTGGCTGACCAGAAACAGGCGTTTTGAACACCTCATCAAAACACGCCAATCGGTCGAGCCTAGCGGAAACGTTCACACACTCTGAGGCGCTTTGAATCAATGCCTTGTTGTCAGTCTCGTTTGCCAGCGTGTTTGCGCTTGAAAGCGCCAGTCCCGCCATTAAACACAAAGAGATTGGTCGGTACGTCATATCAGTCAATCTCCATTTTCAGGCATTTATGCGCGAGAGTACGTTTGGGTAAGCCAAGGCTTTCCGCTGCTTTTGAGCGATCGCCACCGTAACTGGACAGACGATAGCGAATCACGCTGCTTTCGAAGTTCTGAACAGCAGCCTTGAGGTTATTGATGTCGTCAATATCCACACCGATATAACTCTCAGAATTCACATCATCAGAATTCGCAGCGACTGGGCTGGTTTGCTGCAACACACGACCGCTAAAGCTCGAAGGTGTAATTTCTTCACCATTCGCCGTCAGCGCACAGGCGTATTCAATAAGGTTTCTCAATTCACGTACGTTCCCAGGGAAGCTATGTCGGTTCAGTAAATCCAACGCGGCATAGCGAATACCTGCAATGTGCACGCCCGCCTGCTTGTTGTATTCAGCAATGAAGTGTTTACAAAGCTCTGGAACGTCTTCTTTGCGGATATTCAACTCCGGCATGAAGACCGGGAATTGATTCAGACGGTAGTAAAGGTCTCGACGGAAACTGCCCTCTTCGGCCTTTTCTTCCATCGCCACATGTGTCGCCGCTACCAAGCGGAAATCTGCATTCACTTCACTGGAAGCACCCACTGGACGATAGGTGCGGGTTTCGAGAACACGCAGCAGTTTGGCTTGCAGTGCCAATGGCATGTCACCGATTTCATCAAGGAACAATGTGCCGCCCTGCGCATCGGCAATCAGCCCTTGTTTAGCGCGATCAGCGCCAGAGAATGCACCTTTCGCATGACCAAACAACTCACTTTCCAAAAGGTTTTCAGGAATCGCAGCGCAATTGATGGCGATAAACGGCTTTCCTTTGCGGTCTGAAAGTTCATGCACCGCGCGGGCTACCAGTTCTTTACCTGTTCCTGTGTCGCCACAAATCAGCACGTTTAACGAAGATTGCGCCACAGTAACGACTTTCTCGCGCATTTCCTGCATCAGTCGGCTTTCGCCAATCAATACGTTTTTCAGCTCATAGGCTTGTTCGCGCTTCTGCTCATCGTTGCGAATACGCTTGATGGATGAACTCAGCGCTGAAATTTGGCGATGCTCTTCACCCAAATCCTGAATAATCTGGCTTTGGTTAATAAAGATCTCGCAAATGCTTTGCCACTGAGGATCAGCCAGCAAACTGCTCAGTTGATGAGAAGAACCTGTGATAGTCAGAATCGCTTTGGTTTTTCTTGCGCCCGGCGGAAGCGGCATCACCAAGACACTTTCACCGCGCTTGCGATGATTCATGAGCTCAACGAAAACCGCATTTTCTTGCCAGTAATTTAACTTGGTTGGGTCCAACAGCATGGCTGATGAGGATTGGAAAACATGCGCAAACGGATGGCTGAAATCGTCCACTTCCCAGTCAAAATGTTGGCCATTACCCTTGGCGCACAGCTTTCTGCCCTGCTGGCAAGGGAGCATGACCCACACGTTGCTGATCTGCAGGTTTGATTTCAACGCATCAACAAAGGTGTCCGCGAGCGTTTGCTGATCACGGATACCAGAAAGTGTTGCTGCCAGTGAAAGCCAATCTGCCATTGCTTATTCCACCTCGCTGACAAACTCGCCGTCTTCTGCGGTGAGATAAACGCGCTGCACAGGCTCTCTAGCGGCAAGCTTATTGAGCAAAGCCAAAGATACTGGCGGCAGCAATTGACCTTCGATGATCGCTTCAAGCATGCGGGCGCCATTTTCTGAGCGCGTCGCTCGGCGTTGAATTTCTCCCACCAGTGCATCATCAATTTCGGTTTCCGCGTCATAACGCTGGGCAAACACTTTCACTAAGCGGCTTAGCTTGCCTTTGATAATGGCATTGAGTGTATCGCCGCTAAGTGGCAAATAAGGCACAATTTCCATCCGCGCCAGCAGCGCTGGTTTGAAGAAAGCGGCCAGCTCTGGGTACAGCATCTCTTCCAGCAGTTGCGGTTGTTCTGCGTAATCAACGATGGTCTGATAACCCAGATTCGAAGTGAGGAAAAACACCACATTCTGGCAATCAATCACACGGCCTTCGCCGTCCGCCAGTTCACCTTTATCAAACGCTTGATAAAAGAGGTTCAACACTTCCGGGTGCGCCTTTTCTACTTCATCAAGCAGCACGATGGAGTAAGGCATTTTTCGGATAGCTTCCGTCAGGATGCCGCCTTCTCCATAGCCTACATACCCCGGAGGCGAGCCAATCAGACGTGAAACGGTATGCTTCTCCTGATATTCAGACATATTAATGGTGGTCAGGAATTGCTTGCCGCCATAGAGTAGCTCGGCAAGTTGCACCACAGTTTCGGTTTTACCAACACCACTTGGCCCAGCCAGCAAGAAGGCCCCTTTCGGACGTCCGGGACGACGCAGGTCAGCACGTGCAGTCAATAAGTGACGGTGAATCACTTCCAGTGCGACATCTTGTCCTTTGATTTCATTACCCAGCAGTTCTGGAAGGTGAGTAATACGGCTTAATTCATCAGTGTTCATCTGATCACCAGGAACGCCCGTCCAATCACCAATCACTTCGGCAATCTGCTGCGCATCCACATGTGGGTGAACCAAACGCTCAGTGTGTGGAATGGCGTCAAGCTCAGCATAAAAACCGCGTAATTCATTGCGAATAGCTTCGCGATCCTCGTCGCTCAGTGGCTCTTCATCTTCTGATGGCACCGCAAGAATCTGCTGACGCTTTTCAATCACATCAGCAACCAGATCTTTCTGAACACGCCATGCTTCACGCAAAGCTCCCTGCTCTTCGAGATCTTTTGCTTCGTCAGCTTCGAGTGATGCAAGCAGCGCTTCGTCAACGTCATAGCCGAGCTCAGCCTGACGGTTCAACATATCAATTTGGCGTTGACGCTGAATGGTGCGAGTTTCCAGCTCTGCCAGACGACGCGGTGGTGAACTTAGGTTAATCGCGATTCGTGCACATGCAGTGTCGAGCACGTCGATGGCTTTGTCCGGCAATTGACGGCCAGAGACGTAACGCTCAGAAAGCTCCGCTGCTGCCACCAGCGCGTCATCACTGATCAGCACTTGGTGAGATTTTTCGTAAACGCCATGCAGACCGCGCATGATATCGACGGCTTGCTCGACATTCGGCTCGTCCAGCTTCACCAGTTGGAAGCGACGGCTCAATGCTGGGTCTTTTTCAAAGTACTTTTTGTATTCTTTCCATGTAGTTGCCGCGACGGTGCGTAGCTCACCACGGGCCAGAGCTGGCTTCAACAGGTTCGCCGCGTCACCGCCACCTTCCTGTGCACCTGCACCAATCATGGTGTGGGCTTCGTCGATGAAAAGAATGATAGGAACCGGAGAGGTTTTTACCTCATCAATGATGGCTTTCAGGCGTTTTTCGAACTCACCTTTTACAGAAGCACCCGCCTGCAGCAAACCTAAGTCCAGAGACATCAGATCAATGCCTTTCAGCGAGTCCGGCACATTGCCATCAACGATGCGCTGAGCGAGGCCTTCTACAACGGCACTTTTACCGACACCGGCATCACCAACGACAATCGGGTTGTTTTTACGGCGACGACATAGAATGTCGATCATCAGATTAATTTCGTCATCACGGCAAAGCACAGGGTCAAGTTCACCTTGCTTAGCCATTGCCGAGAAGTTGGTACAGAATCTCGCCAGTGCGGTTTCAGCTTCAGCAGGTACCGCTTGTTTTCCTTTGGAAGAATCAGATTTGACTGCTGTTTCAGCGGAATCTTCTGTCAGTCGCGCGAAGTGCTTCTTCATCGTTTCACGATTGACGCTTTCAAGCTGACGGATAAGGTTCAACGGCAAGTAACGGTCCGGGCGGATAAGTGCCGCGAGGAAAATAACACCCGAGCGGATTTCCGAATGACCCAGATCAGTTGATCCCAGAAGCCATGCATCCTGAAGAAGTTCAACCAACAGCGGAGAAAACGACGGCGTATTTTCCGGCACGTTTTCGCGGCTCAGTGCATCGCCAGTCAGTTGACGAATGTGCGTGTGGTCCACTTCCGCGCTTTTCAGCAATACGCGTACGTCGCATAACGGGTTATCCAACAAAGTGAAAAGCAGATGCTCTACTGTCACTTCCGGATTTTGTCGCTCAATACTCAGCGCGCCCGCTTGCTCCAGCGCCAGTTTGGTCTGCTGGTTAAGTTTGCCAATTAACGTATGTAGTTCTATTCGGATCACGGGTTCACCTGTTACTGAAGAAGTTGATTAAGCTGTTCAAGCACGCTGGATGTTTTATTGCTGAGTGCGATGGAGTACCCCGTAAACACCACTGCAAGCAAAGTGATAAAGCCTGCGAAGATCGTCCACACCGGTACCTGCTTACTCAGGCGGTATTTGGTAGAAACCACGTTGTTCGCGGCACTTGTCAGCGAGACTTGTTCGTTGTCATCCAGTTGACGCAACAGTTGGTGAAGCTTGGTGATCACCTTTTCATATTCTTCGCGTCCTTTTTCCATCACCTTGTAACGTCCTTCAAACCCAAGCGTCAGGCAAAGAAAGATGAATTCCAGCAGCGACTTGTAGCGCTCTGGCTCACTCTCCAGGCGGGACAGAATCGTAAAGACTTTTTCGCCGCCCCAGGTTTCGTTATGAAAGCGGGTCAACAGCGAATGTTCGGCCCATACACTGTCTGCGCCCCAAGGCGTGCTCATGATGGCTTCATCGACAAAGGAGCAAAGCACATAGCGGTAAGCCAAGATCACTGCGTGGTCATAACCTTTTTCGGTGAGTTCCACTTCAATGGCTTTCACTTCTTCCACAGCCTGTTTGTAGATGGTTTCCACGTTGTGGCATTCGGAGAGTTTTCTCACTCGAAGGGCCATCCCCAGCAGTGGTGTCGCTGCATCAATCAGTGGATTGATGTTGTCGCCTCGAAGCTTGAACCAATAATCCTGATCCGCGTCGATATTGGTCGCTTCATCAAACAGGAGGTGGTCGTAATGGCGCTCTTTATCCGGCGCATCGATATACATTTCTGCCATGGCTTAGCTCCTTATTGCCCAGAATTGCAGGTCGAGATCCGGGAAGTTACCGGCGACGTGGAAGGCGAAACCGCTGGCATTGGCCAACATCGCCCAGGCAGCGCTGGTTTTATCCAGCTGGTAATAGGTGTACCCCGCGTGGTAAGGCAACTGACGTGGCGCAACCGGCAACGGAGAAACCGGAATACCTGGCAATTGCAGTGAGATGAGTTCGCGGATTTTTTCCACGGAAGCCACTTTGGTTTGCTGTACAAACAGCTTGCGAAGTTCTTCCATTGGCATGCGAGCGCGTACTGCCAGAATGAAGTCGGCATCGCGGACCAGTGAAGGATCCTGAAGCGGTGCCACCATAAGGCCGTACTTGCGTTGATGAAGTTGAATAGAGACTGCACGCGGCTCCAGCACAATGCTGAGAGACTGACGAAGTCTGGTCATCACCGGCTTGAATGAAGAAACCGGCATGTCGTGCTGATAACTACCAAATTCCGGTGCCATGCGGCTTTCATCGGTGAAGGTTGCCAGCTCACCACACATGGAAGACAAAGCTTCATACAACCTTTCTGGGTGGAGGCTACGCAGTCGTGAAAGATGCTGAAGTTGTGGCTGCATGCGGTTCAACGATTGAAGCAACATAAAGTCGGAAACATCTGCCACACCACCTTGGCTTGGCGCGCCAATGCGTTGGGAAATGTTCTTTGCACGTTCACGCATCAGTCCCGCCATTTCGCCAATAAAACGATGAAGCACGGACACTGCACCAACGTTCAAGTGGCAAGGTACGAAGCTGTCATCAAGCAACACGCTGCCGTCAGGACGCTTTTCCAGAATGCGGGCAATCGCGATGGAGGCGTATGCACTGCGGTCTTCTTTTTCCAACATCAAACGCAGGCAAACCGGACTCACATCAATCGGTGCCATGTCGCCTTGGAAGGTGTGAATATCACGCACTTCCTGACAGACAGAAGCGTATCGACCTGAACCTGCGCCTTCCGGCCAGGTCACTTCGGTGATCGAATCACTGCGAAGCGGAATAGCAAGATAGACAATCTGATTCGCCAGTGAACTATCGACCACTTCCAGCGCTTCTGGTTGCATGTCTTCCTGAGGAATGCGGAAGACAGTCCCGTCAGGCATCACGCCTGATGCACTATCAAGCGCAATGCGGCCAAAGCTCAGATACTCTGCATTCAGCGTCATTTCAGTCAGACCATAGAGATAGCGGCTGACAGAGCCTACACGCTCATCCAGCTGATATTCCAAATTACGCTGCTGCTGTTGAAAATGCTGCGGCTTAACAAAAAGCCCTTCGTTCCAGACAACCCGGTTTCTCGCTGACATCTTTACTCCACTTTATCCAGAACGACTTCGGTGCCATCGAAGTACATAAGCAGGTGGTAAACCCGACCAACCGGCAGGACCTTAACGACTTTCTTCCAATCACTGACATCTGGGTCAGAGAAGCGCGCCATCACGGATATGTAGCGCGTGCTTTCATCAATCTGAAAATGGTCGATAAATTTGAATTGCCCCGGAATTAAAGAGAAATCCCGGTGGTCGACGTAATTACTTTTCAGCGCGCCTTCAGCATCGCCTGCCAGTTGGTCAAAGCCGGACGCCAGAAACATGGAGTCGTCTTCCAGCTCAAAGACTTGCACTTCAATCGGTGTCGCATCACCACTGATATTGGGATTGACCTTTTGTGTCGCCACCAAACTGAACGTCACCGTTGTCGGTTGATCTTTTGGCAGCGCGTCATCGCTGCTCGAACAACCGAAAAGCGTGAATAGCAGAAAGCAACCTAGCAGACGTTTCATCGCCTTATACCTCCAGTTGTTTCTCACGAATCTTTCGGTCGTAAGCCTGATCAAAAATTTCCCAGAACAGCTTTTCGAAACCGCGTTGGCGATCGGAAGTCAGCTCTTTGTAATAGTTTTTGTACATGTTCCATGCCCAGGCATCTGCGGATTCTGGTGACACTTCACCAGGACGGCGATAAGCGCTGAATCGACGCATCAGCACTTCCGGCGAAAATGCGCGGAGAATCTGGCCAAGTGCTTCTACGGTTGCGCTTTGTACCGCTTCGTTGTGGTGCTGGATGTTAGTCAGGCTTTCGCTGATCGCAGAAGGGGCAGACAGGTGAACCATACTGCGGTCGCGATCGAACATGGTTTCAACTGTTTCTTCATAAGGCAGACCAAGACGAAGCGGGTTATCTTCAATCGGTTGAAGGTTCTTGTTCATCATGCCAAAGCGGCTTTCTTCGACCTGCTGATGCAGCGCCAAAAGACCACGGATCGCAGATTGCAGTGAAGCGCCCATCTCCTCCGACAGTGCCTGCATTTCAGCCATGTTGCTGCTGTTACCCGCTTGAACGCCAAGACCACGGAAGATAGGACCCGTTACCAAGTGATTGCCGTCTTCCGCAGAGGCCTCACTCCCATATTCGCCCGATGCATAACCACTGAATCCGTTTTCGCCGTATGCATTTTCTGGCTTGTCAGCATTTGCGTAGTCTCGCCCTACTTCTTGTTCCAGGCGTTCAAGGGTTTTGTCATCCATCAGGGCATCCTCATAGGGTAAAGTCCGTTTCAGCGTAATCGCTGAACTCATTTCGTATTCGCTGTCCGCATGCACGGTTTTCTCTGCGCCGTGCCATTCGGTGTCTTTTGCCAGCAGATAGCTTTCTTTCAACTGCTCGGCAGACATTTCCTGGTGTTCACTCAGTGGATCATCACCGGAAGAAATTTGGGGAGTGGCAGCCTCAAGGGCGGCCAAAGGGTCATCAATCACTGCATCATCAGGGTTTTCAACATCGCTATCGTCACGCTCGGCGCCAATCTGCGTCGCGTCTTTTTCTGTCAGAAAGACATTCTCTAATCCATGCTGATTCGCCGAACCGTCTGAGCCCGCGGCACTTAAATGAATGCGGATTTGGTAAGGACCAATCAGCACCATGTCGTTGTCTTTCAAGCGCGCTGATTTGCCTGCGCCGACGGGAATCGTGGCGCCATTCATGTAGCTCGCGCCGCGAACATCAAGCAGACAAAGCTCGCCATCGATTTCAACGATCTCAGCGTGATGCGGGAACACTCGGCCTTCTCTGTCGATCAGGTTCCATTCGTCGGCACCGCTGGAACCAATTGAGCCACCTTCATGGGTAAACACATGCGTGGCTGACAAACCTGCCTCTAGGTGCTGGGTGTTGGTTACCGTGAGTGTTGCCTGCTGCAACTGCGATTCCTGTTCTATCTTGGGATAGTGTTGAGACATATTTCCCTCTACTGCCTGGCCTGAATGCGCACCATGCGCGGTCGGTCCACCTCACCCGTGAAGGATGACCAACCAAGCGATGCCGGGTTTTGCGCAGAAAGACGCATCGGCGGTGCCTGGTCAGGCTTCAAACCAAGTTCCAAATCAAAAGCCATTTGCTCACGCAGCACGAACTCCACCAACGTCAGCAGAGGCATGTATTCCTTGCCAGAGGGGAGAAAGTCGCGAAAGCGCGCTTGCGTGAGTCCATTAATACAGATGACGAATTTTCCGCTTCGGTCAGCGACTTTGTCGCCGATCACGGTATCCATGCCCAACGCCACATTGGCCATTCCCAGACTCATTTTTTGTTCTTGAGGAATATCAACATGACGCAATTCCCATTGGCGGATAGTCACATCTTCCAAATCAAAGCAATGCGCGATGATGCCGCAGACCACCTGCGGAGAACGGCTACGTCCAGCCAACGTGCCGGCGTAAGACAGCATCTTGCACCAGTTAATCGGGGTCTCGCCGCGAAGGTCACTGTCTGCCAAACCGACCAGTGCGAAAAGCTGTGCAGAAAAGGCATCTGAAGCATCTTCACGGAAGCGGATGTAGTAGCGATACTTGCGCCAGATTTGGTAAACCAGCGTGATAATTCGGTGGTTGAAGAAATCCAGAAACGGTTTTCTAAGGCCCGTTTCCTCGCTCTCTGTCAGTATTTCTTCGAGGAAAAAGCCCGGCAGTGGCGATTGCGCTCCACTCATTCCAAGGAATGTGGTTTCAAGGCGATAGCGGTCACCGTTCACTTCTTCAAGCGCAGTGACATCGCTGGCGGCAAAACCTAGACCAGGATGGTTACCAAACAGCAGCTTGCTGGAGGTCGACTTTTCACTTTCCGGATCCAAATCGTTGAGGTGGTGCATAAGCTCCACCAACTGATAGAAGTTATAGGCTCTGACGTTTTTAGGCAGGCCCGATCCCTTGTTATCGCCCCCGCCCTTTTCATGAAAGTCAGGGGCAACAGTTTCCTCTATATCAGAGGTTGCTGTCCGTTCTGAATGCCCCATGTATACCTTTCCTGATTATCAGCATTGATGATCACCAACTCGTGGAAGGAGTTGATGCTGGCGTAAAGTGAGAAGAATCGGCTGAGTACGGTGCCGAAAATGTAAAGCTCGCCCTCAGAGCCAAACGCACTCTGGGTTAAGGTGATTTCTGAACGCAATCCGCGAACCGGAAGTCCACGAATGAGTTTTTCAATGGGTTTGGATTGGATATCGACAATGCCATCCAAACGCTGACGCGATACACGTTCTGCCTGACGGTCAACCAAGGCGCGGAAGTCATAAGCTCGCAAAACGGAAGAGAGCGCATCCTTGGAAAGTAACGACAGATAGTTAAGCGACAAATTGGAAATCAGTGTCCAAAGTAATGTGCCATCAAGCATTGGGCGCATTGGCGCAGTCGGTTCAGTCAGGTTGGTGAACTTTGCATACGCGGGCGAAGAATCCGTCGGAATACTGATATCGCCTTTTCCTAGCTCCAAAGGCAATTGACGGTTTGTGCAGGTCAAGCTCAGTGAGATCGCCTCGCTGAAATCCACACACTCAGTCTCATCGCTTCGGACGAAAGAAATATGGTGATCAAAGCCATCGGTATGAACACTGTCTTTCACACGAACTCGGTAGTAGAGCGCTTTTCTATCGCGCGCACGTTCGATTTCATGCTGAAAGCTTTCAAATGGCGTATAGGTGCGAACCTGACCGCGAATGCGTCCGACATTGTTTTCCTGCCAGCCCTGAACCAAATCCACACTGAATATTTCGTAGTGAGATGCATAACGGCTGGAAGGCGTAATCTTGTATTCAGTGCTTTTCCCGTTGAGATCAATCGGATCTGCATCGTGAGAAAAGAGGTTGATAATTGGCGTGCAGTAGAGCTCGAAGCTTTCATCTTTCACGCGAACATCTGGCGGAAGCGTTTTTGAGAAGCTGAATCTCAGTGTGATTTTACCTTGCGCTTCCTCGGGGACAAACTTGCCAAGATTTGGCACATCGAAAAACAGATAGGCTTCAGGAAACGAGAGATATTCCTGCAAAATGCGGTAACCTTCATAGACATTTTTCGGATACGGCAAGATGGCATCATCACTGTCAAAGCCTACGGCTCTGAAGCAGTTTTTGGGTAAAGTGACAACTTTATCGCCAGTCACCACTTCCACTTTATCGAGGTAATGACTCAACCAGAGATAAAGCATTTCAGCACTGTAGGTTTCACCTCCAAGGAAGAAACGCAGTGAGTTCAACCCCAACTGCCCCGCCATTTGATCGCCGAGAATCGTCAGCTCAACATCAACCAGCGATGCATCTCGGGTATGAACGGTAGAGACTTTGTCGCGACGCAATGGATAAATATCGACATTACGACAGGTTCTGAAATGACAAACAGTGCCAAACACAGGATTGGCATCAAGTTGTGTGCCTTTCTCGATTTGTTGGGCGTACGTCAGCGCTTTTTCGTCTGGTGAGAATTGTGCAATGCTGATGCTGGGGACCGGACGAAGATAGTTCGGCCACAGCATATTGATAATCGAGTGAGTCAGTTCAGGAAATTCGTCTTCGACTTTTTCACGCAACCTTCCCGTCAGAAACGCAAAACCCTCAAGCAAACGCTCGACATCCGGGTCGGTATTTCTGCTGTTCAGAAAGCGGGCAAGCTGAGGGTAGACTTCTGTAAATTCAACGCCCTGCTCACGCAAGAACGCCAGCTCATCCCTGAAAAATCGATTCCGTGACACTTAAACTACTCTGTACTTTCGATTGCTATCCAACAGAAGTTCCATCTGCACATTCCTGTGCAAGGCTCCTGCATTGATTGATGCGGTAACTTGAAACCTGAGATTCAGCGGAGATCCGTTATCTGGCAGTACATGAATTTCCATACTCTTTATCCGCGGTTCATAGGTTTCAATGCATCGTCGAATGGCTCGGCGTATCTGCAAAGCGAGGTCATGTGAACTCAGGGACGCATCGTTGAAATCAACTAACCCAAGCTCCGGTGCACTCAGGGACTCACCCATTCGCGCATTCAGAAGGTTGGTGACATTTCTCTTCAACGACTGCAGAACCTCATCGGTATCTGGTCCCTGAGTGACAGACCGCTTTGGTGCGTCAGCTTCTAACCGTTGGAAGAAGCTGACGCCGTACGCGGAGTCCTCTGCGTCAGGTACAGCCATGGATTACTGATCCAGACGGCCTACCAAAGACAGTTCGAAGTTCGCGCCCATGTATTTGAAGTGAGGACGAACAGCCAGAGAGACCTGGTACCAACCCGGATCGCCTTCCACGTCCATCACTTCCACTTTCGCTGCGCGAAGCGGACGACGGCTGCGGACTTCTGCCGGTGGGTTTTCCTGATCTGCCACATATTGACGAACCCAAGTGTTCAGCTCGCGCTCAAGATCCTGGCGCTCTTTCCAAGAACCGATCTGTTCGCGTTGCAGCACTTTGATGTAATGCGCCAAACGGTTGATGATCATCATGTATGGCAGTTGGGTACCCAGCTTGTAGTTGGTCTCTGCTTCTTTGCCTTCTTTGGTGTTCGGGAACACTTTTGGCTTCTGGATAGAGTTTGCAGAGAAGAAAGCGGCGTTATCGCTGCCTTTGCGCATCGTCAGAGAGATAAAGCCTTCTTCGGCCAGCTCAAATTCTTTGCGGTCAGTGATAAGCACTTCGGTAGGGATTTTTGCTTGAAGCGCACCCAGTGATTCAAACAGGTGAACAGGCAGATCTTCCACTGCACCGCCACTTTGTGGACCAATGATGTTCGGACACCAGCGGTATTTCGCGAAGCTATCGGTCAAACGTGAAGCCAGTGCGAACGCAGTGTTACCCCACAGGTAGCTTTCGTGCGAATCCGATACGTTTTCACGGTAGTTGAAAGACGTGATTGGGTTTTCAACTGGATCGTAAGGAACACGCAACAGGAAGCGTGGCGCAGTCAGACCCAGGTAGCGTGCATCTTCAGACTCGCGCAGTGAACGCCATTTGGTGTAGCGAGGGCTTTCGAAGGTAGCAGACAGATCTTTCAGGTTTGGCAACTCTTCGAATGAGTCGATACCGAAGAACTCCGGCGCCACGGAAGACAGGAATGGCGCATGAGCCATTGCACCTACTGAACCAACATATTGCAGCAGCTTCATGTCTGGTGTGCTTGGAGTGAACGCATAGTTACCAACAATAGCACCTACTGGTTCACCACCAAACTGGCCATAGCCTGCTGAGTAAACGTGCTTGTACAGACCAGATTGCGTAGTCTCAGGAGCAAATTCAAAGTCATCCAGCAGTTCTTGTTTCGTTGCATGGAGCACTTCAATTTTGATGTTTTCGCGAAAATCAGTGCGATCAACCAGCAGCTTCAGGCCACGCCATGAAGATTCCATTTGCTGGACAGGCTCGCTATGGAGGATTTCATCCATCTGAGCACTGATTTTCTTGTCTAGCTCAACCAGCATCTGGTCTACCAGAGCTTTGTTGACTGGTTCTTCCTGCTGGTCTGAACCAATCAGGTTTTCAATGAATGCAGCTACACCTTTTTTGGCAACATCATAGCCTTCTTCGCTAGGTGCCATGCGGGTTTGAGCCATGATGTCGTCGAGCAGACTGCCAGATTCATAGGCAGAACTCTCAAGCGTTTTCTCTTGTACGGACATTAACAAAATCCTTTTCTCTTCTGCGTTGATTACTGTTCGTCAGCCGGTTGCTCTTCAGCACCCACCAGCTCCAGTTCAGCGAGTAACTTCTCGCGGGAATCTTCAGATGCCAGCAGCTCTTGGAGACGGGCGCGGAAAGCAGGGATATTGCCTAGCGGGCCTTTGAGAGCAACCAGTGCTTCGCGAAGCTCAACAAGCTTCTTCAGCTCAGGGACCTGGTTTGCTACTGAATCTGGAGAGAAATCCGCCAAAGACTTGAACGACAGTTCGACAGGAAGATCTTGACCTTCCTCTTCTGTCATTACGTTTGGCACTGAAGTAGTCACCGAAAGGTTGCTCTCTCGCATGACTGAGGTGAAGTTGTTTTTATCGACAGAAACGGCTTCGCGTTCTTCGATTGAGGTGTCTTCTGGGTGACCTTTGAAGTCGCCCAAAACGACCATTTTCAGCGGGAGTTCAATCTCCGCCTGAGCATCGCCGGTTGCTGGAACGTATTTAATGTTAATACGCTCTTTAGGAGCAACACTTCCCTCTTTCGCCATTTTACGCTCTCCTTTCGCTATAGAGACTTTATGGATTAAACATGTTTACGTTTCGACTTTTCACCGCAGAAAAAGCAACACCCAGATAGATGTAAATGCTATTAAGCAGCCAATAACCCCTGAAAAACTTAGAAGCAGGAGAAATTAAAGAAAACGGATCCCAACCGAATTTCTTGCATTAAGAAACGGTTAAGTTAGACATTGCTAATTAATCTATATGTACAGCAAAAAGAACTTTGGAGGGAAAAAGAAGAGAACAAGGAAAGTCTGGTGAAATGCAGAAATAACTATGTCGTCAATGCTTGCGACAATATGCATAACACTCAAACATGATCACTTGTTAAGCTTGTACCACCTTAGAACCTTGCCAACCAACGTTATGTATTTATTAGTATCTTTTTTGAAAGCATCAACTATTCACAACAATGATATATCGATGATCTCTATTGTATTCTTTAACAGCGTCTATATGCATAACCTTCGATCCGGAGACTATACAAGCGCCAAAAATTTATAATTATGATGATTCAATAGTACGACCGTAGACAAGATATAATTTACTAAATTACAGAGATGAAATAATAAAACTAGACTTCAGTCGCGCTTTATTATTTATTGGACACATGACCTATCGAGGGGCATTAAGAAAGTATTAATAATTCAATCTAGTACAAAACCCCTACTTATAAATGTAAGGAAAAATAAATGGAGCTTTAATTACAAAACCAACTATATATAGATTTAACTATAATCTAATTTAGCACTAACCCGCTTGAGAGATATAACTCAAACACTCTAACCAATATTGCCTGCCCCTCCGCCAACAACCACACCAATACAACTCACCGGATCCCCAGTTCTGGCAACGGGTTTACCGTTTGCAAAAACCGTCTGAAAGCCCGCGGCGATACTTCTATCATGAGGGGGCGAATTGGGTTTGTCGTGCGGAGTTAATGCGTCTTCTTGACGCGCAAGCGGAATGCCATCCACTTTTCTATCGGAAGAGCGGCGATAACGTGAGAAGGATGAAAACCATCATGATCTGTCCCAATATTGCCAAGTACTACCGCATTTCCCATTTCACGCTCCTACCCTGATAAATTTGATTCCTCCGTGATACAAAGCAATTAGTAGACCATAAATTACTCGCCAAACATTCAAAGAGTTAGACACCTGCTCTTACCAGTTTGAGCAATAAATTGCTCATTTTTCAGGTAACTAGTTGCCCAACTGGTCATTTATTGCCCTGATTTCATTGTCTAAATCTGACAACGTTTGATGAGTTGCACTAACCCTAAAACATGAGAAAAGCATTAACTTGTCATATGTACATTTTTAATGACGAAAAATTAGCTCACATCCAAAATCTCATACCATTCTGAGCTTTAGGGTCTGATGATCTTTTACACCTAAAAACTGAATGCAACCCCAGCCCCATAAGCACTTTCATCAAAGTTGTAGTTTGAAATAGTCAGACCATACCCAGTTTCTGCCTTCACATAGCCTCTCAAGCCCTGATAGATAGGAAAGTTCCAACTCACACCGTAATACAGATGGTCAAACTCATCTGCAAACAGGTTACTGACCTGCAGTTTAATTTCTTGTAACTCTGTGGGTTGCCAACCCAGCTCCAGTCTCGAATATCCCAGAAAATCTGCGATACCAGGGTTGTACGTTACATTACCTACTCTGATCCAGGGCTTGAAGCTGATGTAGCCCCACTCCCAATCATGTCGCGCATCCACATAGATCCGATTCCAACTAACTTCGTTATCACCGCCAGCCCCGTTGGACTCATGTTCAGCACCCAGGTCGATTTGCCAGTTTTCAATATGGAGTCGATAGAAGAGTTCAGGGTTGTAGTTGCTGTCTCTAAAGTAGGCAGAGCTGTCATATGCTTCCCAGTTTGAGCGTTGGGTATAAGCCAGATAGAGTCCGTCGTCACCAATTTCTATCAATTGATATTTGGCGCTGAACTGAAACTGGATAAAGGTATCTTTTGCATCTGTTCCGTTTGGGTTCAATGGCTCAAATCGCTGCTGGTTAACACGGCGCTCTTTGTAGAAAGGAAGGAAGTAATTGTCTTTATGGGCAGATAGTCCTTCGACAGCTGCTACAGCACTTGAGGGGGAAAACAACAGGCTGCTGATCGAAACACAGCCCAGTGCCAAAGATATAGATCTCATCAATGCTCCCTAGTGTATATCGCACTTCATGCGCTCAATTGACTAATTCGGGAGTATAGACAGAGCTAAACCTTATCAGGTCACCCTTTTAGGGTGTGAATCAGCAATGATTCATTCGCCGCAATCTAGAAAAGGCTTACCTTAATGGTGAATCTGAAGAGCCCAGAATAAAGGTTCGAAGACCTATTAACCTCTATTGATGCTTTCTTGAAGCGCTCAGAGCTGAAAGCCTTGTTTCTCAAAACGCACATTCCATTTACCGTTGTTTTCTTTCTCGCAGTTTTCTTCCGTATCAAATTGCACGTGCTTGTTCATATCTTTCACTTTGATATCGATAGAATCCAATGCATCTTTGATAAGCCGATGAAAGCATTCTTGGTTGGCTAACGCCAAATTTTCCTGGGTGTCAAAGACACAAACGATGTTTAGCGAGTTCGGGAACTTGTCGTAATTTACAAAGTGGGTCAGCCACTCGAAGCCATCATTTTCTGACTGGGCAATGTCACACACTTGGGTTAGAGCCTTTCTGAGTGAATTATCGATTTTCTTGTCTGTCTTTCTCACATTCCTCACCTTTCGAGCTTCATAGCGCATTTGCTGTTTTACAGCATGTTAGGTGGGACTGAGGGCAAACACCAGTTCGGTGTCGACCGTTTAGATTGAACCCGCTTTGGTGCACAACCACCCCAGAAGCAAACCCACCAATACAAAAAAGCCGCTGACTCTCATCAGCGGCTCTTCGTATTCATTTCTGCGTTCGCTTATTACTCTGCAAACCCAGCAGCTTGTGAGACAATCACGAACTATTCCCTAATAGTGTTCCGCAATGCTCTCGATCAGTGAAGGATTCTTCTTAGCCATGATCGAGCTAAAGAAGTGTCTGACAATCAGAGGATCGCATGTGGAATAAACTCTTTAAGCTAAATTTGTACACGTTCCTTACGCTCACATAGCAATGCTACCAACCCGCCTCGCGCTATCAATCGACAATAAAACACCAACGTCAAATTTGCTGATTCGAGCATGTCAATAAAAATGTCCATTCAATGAAAAAATTGTAGTCATTCATAGATATACATTAAGAACAACATGCTAAATTTATGACATTCTATTCATTTAACGATATGTTCCTCAATTCGCCTCAAAAGCTTCTAGAGTCATTAAGCTCAGGTCACGAGAAGCATGTATGACTCACACCATCATGCAGCACAGTGTATCGTAAAATACGACAAATGAAGAACATTCGCCCCGATGTCAACACAAATCCCCATCCTGCAACACTTGTAACAAAATATTAAATATCGAGAACCGAATCCAGCCCAAGAAAGGAATGCTTGGAAAATTAGGCAGCATGACGTTTGAATCCCTTTCCACTATTAAGGTGGTAATCAGTAGTTTTTGTGGTTCAGGGAAAAGAAGTGATGTACTCAAATATAGATACGCTTGGAGATGTACTTGCAACGGCTAGCAAGATTGAAGGAAAGGGTATCTACTTTTCGCATCACAGAGATGGCGCAATTTTTCTGAGTTACAAGCAGTTGTGGCACGATGCTAATCAACTCGCCTGCAAGTGGCGTAATCTGGGCGTAAAGCCAAAACAGAAAATTGTTTTTCAGCTAGAAGACAACAAAAATTTCGTCACTGCTTTTTGGGCTTCAATCATTGGAGGCTTCATCCCTGTCCCTGTTGCGTATGGCAACACTGATGCCCATTTCAAAAAACTTGATGCCATACTTTCCGTTTTAGAAGAAAGTTGGACAGTCACTGACTCCAGTTCAGAAACGACATTATTTGGCAAAAATCAGCACTCAAAACTCCTTTCTGTCGATATTGACAGTGACAAGAATCTGCCAAAAATCCATACACCAAACACAACCTCAGACGATTTGGCGTTTATTCAGTTCTCTTCAGGCTCTACAGGTCTGCCAAAAGGCGTCATGTTGAGCCACAAAAACATCATTACAAACAACATCGCCACGATTGAAGCGACAGAGACAACGCAAGCTGATACGACGTTCAGCTGGATGCCATTAACACACGACATGGGTCTAATTGGTTTTCACATCAATCCTATGATGGTGGGTTGTGATCAATACATCATGCCAACAGCCAGCTTTATTCGTGATCCTTTGAGTTGGATTCGGAATGTCAGCGACGCTAAAGCGACCGTTCTCTCTTCCCCTAACTTCGGTTACCACTACCTACTAAAGCGGCTTGAAAACAGTAAGAAAACCCCTAACTGGGAACTGAATAATGTCAGGCTCATTTTTAATGGTGCTGAACCCATCAATGTCGATTTGTGCAAGGCATTCTTAGACAAATTGAGTGCTTTTAACCTTAAAAATAACGTGATGTTTCCCGTATACGGACTGGCCGAAGCCACACTGGGGGTAACATTTCCCAAAGCGGGAAAAACCTTGCAAAGCATCACACTCGACAGAGCAACACTCCATATAGGCACAAAAGCCCAAGAAGACAATAACGGGGCTTCCTTTGTTGCTCTGGGCTCGCCAATCCCTGGAATGGAAATCAGAATCGTAAAAGGGAGCGAGCAATGCGGAGAGCTCACTGTTGGTGACATTCACATTAAAGGTGACAGTGTCACTCATGGGTATTTTAACGCGCCAGAAAAAACGGCCGAGACCATTTCTGAAGATGGCTGGCTAGCAACCGGAGATCTCGGATTTATAAAAGATGGCGAGCTTTATGTAACGGGTCGAAGCAAAGATCTTATTATCATAAACGGTCAGAATATCTACCCTCATGACCTCGAGCAGTCGCTAGCCATTAGCGAGTTGACACCTTTGGGCTCGGTCGCGGTGGTATCAATCACCCCTTCAGAAGAAACAGCTATGCCAAAGTTGGCTGTCTTCGTTCAGTATCGCGGATCTTTGGAAGCGTTTCTAACGGTAAAAACGCACATTGAGTCAACGCTTTCAGCTGAACATGGCATTTTCCCCGATGTGGTCATTCCGATTAAGTTAATTCCGAAAACCACCAGCGGCAAGCTGCAACGTTTTCAACTAAAACAACGCGCCGAAAAAGGCGAATTCGAACAGATAAACTCAGACATTCAGAATTTAGTCAGTGAGAAACACAATGATTCTCCGCTAACAGAAACGGAAAATCGACTTTCAGGGTTATGGCAAGAAGTACTTCGTTGCTCCTCGGTATGCAAATCCGACAATTTCTTCGCCAAGGGTGGCAACTCTTTGGATGCAGTTTTTCTGCTTCAGCGAATTTCTCATACATTTGGAATAGAAGTGCCTCAATCAGACCTTCATTCCTATTTAACGCTTGAAACCATGGCGAAAGCCATTGATGACACCGCTTTACAAAAAGACACTGCGGATCCTCTCTTCGGTCAAGAAACACAAGACGCGTACGCCTTAACAAAAGCCCAGTTGGCGATGTTTGCCCTATGCCAACGAGACACACATACCGCGTACAACGTCACTGCGGCAGTGTCCATTGAGTCTATTGTCAACAGCTCTGTCATAACAGCGAGTGCCGAATCCGTTTTCAGCAATCATCACCAAGTGTTGGGAGCCAAGATTGCAGTGTCAGATGGCCAACCTCAATGGGTTTGTGGCGTTGAAAACACCCTACTCGCTATTGGTCAAGAGGTTGAATTTAGAGAAGATGCTCCTCTTGAGGCACAATTAGAAAACGTTGCAAAACCGTTTTCGTTGATTGGTGAGGGTCTTTTACGCCTCTATTTTGGCTACCATCTCGGAAAGACAGTTTTAATCATTGATTGCCATCACCTGCTTTGCGATGGGCTCTCACTTCCCAACCTGTTTGATGAATGGGTATCGACGATATGTGGCCAAACCAAACCCAATTCTCAAACCACGAATGCGTTTGTTCACTATGCTCGCTATCAATCAGAAACCAATCCAAACAAACTGAACTATTGGAAAGCCTCCACAAAAGTACGACCAGAAGACCTTGTTTGGCCGCTTCAATCCAAAAGACCTGCCAAACAAGACTTTCAAGGGTACGCAGCACTCGCGTCGTTCAATAAAGCCGACACCAAAAAATTTGAAAAGCTGGGAGCAAAAAGTGGCACCAGCCTGCAAAACCTGCTGCAGAATATGTTTCAAATCTGGGTGTCAAAACACTGCGGACAAACACAGTTTTCTCTCGGCATCCCCGTTACTCAACGCACGCCTTCATCCATTTTATTGCCGGGCATGTTTGTTGACTCTCTGCTCGTTGACGCTCACGTGGATTACTCGCTGTCTGCTGAAGAAAACTTGAGAGCTCTTGAGCTTCATATTAAGGCGCGACATGACAACCTCATCCCGTTCTCCGACGTAGTCAGTCTGTCTGAAAGCCCAACATCACAGAGCAGGAACTCGTTGTTTGACGTGATGTTCGTATATCAGCCCATTCCAAAACAGTTCATCGACAAAGGGTATGAACATATTCCGCTTCATAATGGAGGGGCAAAAGTCGACGTAACACTTTTTGTTCAGCATCAGGCTGGCAAAGGGCTCCAACTCATGCTGGAAGGCTCTCGCTCACTCTTCTCTCACGACGCATTGTCGGTGATGCTTAATGACTTTGTCACCACGCTACATCTCCTGGCCAATCAGCCTGGACGCGAATTAAATGCGGTGCTCTTTGACAGCCTTAATATCGCCCCCGTAAGCGAAAACACACGAGATTATGACAAATCTCAAACCATCAGTTCATTACTCGATGATTGTGCCAATGCCTATCCTGGCACCATCGCCTTGGTCAATGGCGGGAGTTTCTGGACATATGAGGATGTGTCTGAGACAAGCCACCAAATCTCAAATTCACTCTCCGCAAAGGGCGTAAAAAAGGGGCAAATCGTTGCTGTCATTGGTTCGCGCTCTGCCCAACTGTTACCGCTACTAACAGGAATAAACAGATTGGGGGCCTGTTATGTGCCCATTGACGACAGTTTACCTTTACGAAGAAAAGAAAAGATCCTCAAGGCAGCCAGTCCTTCGCTCGTTGTTACTGATACGCCCCCAAACGAGAATCTCTATGACAACTTGCTTGAGCAGTTCCAACACTGCACGACTTCCGAGCTTGTTGCCGACGTTAGCGCATCAACATCAGCACACGTTGAGTCTCAGGCGATGCCTGATGATTTGGCCTATATCATTTTTACATCTGGCTCGACGGGAGAACCTAAAGGCGTCACGGTGACGAACCAAGGGCTGGCAAACTACCTTCAGTTTGCAAAGAGATATAACAGCGCAATGCCGATGAATATGGCACTGTTCACCAGCATTTCTTTCGACCTTACGGTAACGACTCTTTTTGCGCCACTTTGTACCGCCGGACAATTAGTGCTATCCGCTTCAGATTCGTTATACGACCAACTCGCTGCCGTTCTTTCAGATAGCACGATCAATACGTTAAAGCTTACTCCCGCCCACCTTGATGTGCTCACCACACTCGCGGAGCAAGCAGCGACGCCGACCGAACATCTGACGTGTTTCATTGTTGGGGGTGAGCAACTCAGTACGCCACTTGCACAGCGTGCTCAAGCCGTATTTAAAAACGCAAAAATCATAAATGAATATGGACCAACCGAAACAGTCGTTGGCTGTATAACGCACACTTACCACGCAAGAGACAACTGCTATCATGCTGTGCCAATTGGTGAAGCGGCCGACAACGTTTCTATTTACCTGTTAGACAAGGCTGGAAATCAAGTCGAAAACGGGAAGTCGGGTGAGATCTGGATTGGCGGAGATGGTGTTTCGCCAGGTTACTTTAATGACACACAGAAAACTGCTTCAGCATTTATACAGCCCCAATTTACATGCCAAGGAAAGCTCTACAGAACTGGCGATATCGCTTATCAAAATTCGCGGAATGAGCTCGTGTATGTCGGTAGAGAAGGAAACCAAGTCCAACTGCGCGGGTATCGAATTGAAACGGAAGAAGTAGAATCGTTACTTTTGCAAACTAAAGACGTTATCACCGCCTGTGTGCGCGTTTGCAACTTGGCTGAAACACCGCAATTGGTCGCTTTCTACACCGCCGACCATGATTTAAATAGTCTTCTCGCGCCCTTGTATGACGAATTACCTGATTACATGGTGCCTCAGTGTGCTATCCGTGTTGAGCACATGCCGCTGACTACCAATGGCAAAATCGACAACAACGCACTAGAGCTTATCGCACAGCAATACAATGAGAGTCACCTGACTTCCATCGACGAAACAGCCTTTGACGAAAAGGAAACTGCGCTAAAACACGCTTGGGAGCAGGTACTTAGCCACAATGCTATTTCATTAAACAGTGACTTTTTCCGTGCGGGTGGTGACTCCATCAAAGCACTGCAAATTGTAGCGCACCTGCGCAGTGCCGGGTGGGAGCTGGATACCAGAGAAATACTCGTTAACCCCACTTTTCAGTCCATGGCGGCAAAACTGAAAGTACTGGCGTCAGAGCGACACTACTCGCAAGAAACTCTCAACGGTGATGTCGCACTTACACCAGCGATGCAGTGGTTCTTTAACCAACAATTTGTGAAACCAGAACACTATCACCAATCCGTGTTGTTAGATGTGCCTATCTCTCTTACTCCCGATCTTTTAGAAAAAGCACTCAAGCATATTCTCCTCCACCACGATGCGCTCAGATTGCGATTTGATAGGGGTTCAGCGCAGTATCAGCACCCAGAGACGATTGATAAGTTTCACCTCTCTGTTGTTAGTGAATCAGCCCAAAATACACTGGTTACAATTGGCCAAACCGCGAAACGTGACTTTTCGTTTGATGATAATTGGCTATTCAAAGCGGTTTACGTTAAAAGTTCACAACCCAAGCTTTTGCTGATCGCACATCACCTCATTATTGACGGTGTTTCTTGGCGAATCGTGCTTGAAGACTTGTCGCTTGCGGTAAATAGTTTGCTGAACCAAGCAGACATATCCTTGCCGTTGAAGTCCGCGAACCTGCATGACTACCAAGCACTGCTAGCGGCTTCGCTAAAAGCCACTTCTGAAACTGACAAGCAATATTGGGAAGCCGCGACGGCTTACCCATTAAACATAGAAAATCCGCCCATTAGCGATAAACCCGCTACACAGACCCAAAAACTGACTATTCCGTCCGACACATTAAAAGAGTTGGATGGAGATATTCACGGCGTTTTCAACACACAAAAGCAGGACCTTCTCCTTGCTTCTCTTGCGATGGCGTTGAAGCCACTCACCTCACAGAGACGTTTTAGCCTCGAGGTTGAATCACACGGTAGAGAGTTGGAAGGGATTGATTTGTCTCGCTCTGTCGGTTGGTTCACTGCAATCTACCCCGTTATGTTCAGTACCATTGATGATGCAAATGCCGTTATCCGTGATGCTAAAGAAGGCACAAGAAACGCGCCTCATTCCGGCCTAACTTACTTAGCCCGCAAGGTCCAACAACAATCCTCAGGAATTCCTGCTTGCAGGTTTAACTACCTGGGCACGTTAAACATCAGTGCAGAATCTGAAAACGTTTCGTTGAACTTCGCCCCTACGGGTGTAGATAGCGATGAACAAAACGGAACAACGGCACTCTTCGAATGTGATTGCTGGATTGAGGACGGCGGCTTGGTATTACAGGTCAAAACTGCCTTTTCTAATCCTTCGCCTCACGGCGAAGCACTTCTAAAACGATGGGCAAACGAACTTGATCTGCTAATCACGCACTTAAAACAAGCAAGTGACATCCATTTCACGCCTTCTGATTTTGGCGATGCCGAGTTAAGTCAGGAAGACTTGGACGCATTGTTTTAACGACAAAAGCCAGATCAGTTATACGCGATATCGAACTTCGAGAAAGACAAGGAACAGCAACATGTCAGGAATTGACAAAAGTAACGTCTCAGCCATCCTCCCTCTTTTGCCCTTGCAGGAAGGCTTACTTTTTCATCATATTTCCGAGCCTGACAGCCCTGTTTACTTTGAGCAGCTTAGATTAAATGTGAGTGGCGACATTGACATAGACCGCCTTCAATTTGCGTGGAACCGCGTTGTAGAAAACAACGATGCACTCCGCACCGTTTTTCGTTGGCAAGGGATAGATAAGCCCGTTCAAATTGTGCTAAAAGAACGCTCGCTCGATATCGAGCAGATATCGCGCCAACAAGCGAATGACAACACCCTTTCAACACTGAGAAGTCCTTCACGTTTGGATTTGCAATCTCATCCTATTCGTTTGAGTGTTATCGAAAAAGACGCCAATGTTTTTACCCTTGTCCTGAGCTTTCACCACATTCTTCTTGATGGCTGGAGCAGTGCGCTGATTCTGAAATCCTTGCTGGGCCTATACAAGAACAATGCATTAACGCTGGATAAGACCGCACCGACCAAAGATATACACGAGGCATGGAAGAAAACCGACACCAATAAAGCCCTTGATTGGTGGAAAACGTCAACATCAAACGCCGAAGTGAATCGAGCGTTACCAAAACGTACGTTAGAGATGCTGGATGTCAAAAGCCATTCAGTTTCAGACAATAAAATTGTGCTCCCCATTTCGAGCCAAATACAGGCGCGAATCGAGGCCCTCACTGAAAAAGAAGGCGTTACTCCGGCAGCAATATTTCACGCAGTGTTCTCGTTATGCCTGCGCTTCTATCAGAACCAAAAAAACCTAACATTTGCAACGACAGTGTCGGGGAGAAATCTCCCCGTGCTCAATATTGCTGATACAGCAGGGTTATTTATCAATACCCTGCCCTTTTGTGCCGAATTGGAAATGACCATGCCATTTTCTGATTGGGTTAAAAAAGTTCAGCTGCAATTGGCGGGCATTAATGAACACAGTACTGTCGCGTTAAAGGACGTTCATACCCTTACCGCAATCCCTCAAAATGCCAGACTGTTTGACAGTTTGTTGGTCGTTGAAAATTACCCTCTCGACACCACAATAGCGGACGGAACAGGGTTCAGTATTCAGTCGGTGGAAACAACAGAAGAAACTGATTTCGACCTTACGCTCGCCATCACCCAGATGAACGGATACGAATGTAATCTGATTACTCAATCTGGCAAATTCGACCCAAGTTTTGGCCACGTCTTTTTAGCACACTTTTCTACCCTGCTTGAAAATGCAGTGTCCGAGCCTACGCGCCAGCTCAAAAGCTTATCTCCCGTTGAAAGACGCACGACTGATTCGACAATAGCGCGCTCTGAATACAACAGCGACTTGGTCACGCAACTCAAACTCGCCGTTGATAATTTTGGAGAGCGCACAGCCCTGTCAAACCCTGAACAGTCCATCACTTATCAGGAACTCGATAAATTAAGCAATAAGGTAGCCGCCGGTCTCGCTAGTTTGGGGATTCGAAAAGGCGATGTTGTCGGAATCAGCTTACCCAGAGGCACCGACATGGTTTTGGCGATTTGGGGTGTACTAAAAGCCGGTGCCGCTTACCTGCCTATTCTTCCTGACCTGCCTAAGAAACGTTCTGCTTTCATGATGGAAGACACGGGAGCCAAGCTTTGTATCGTCTCGGGGCAATCACCACTTGCGAGCACTCATTCGGTAGCAGACGTCAACGACCTTCTGGGCACAGAAGGTGACGCACCATCTGTGTGCATTAACAGCAGTGACACCGCTTACATTATCTACAGCTCAGGCTCAACAGGACAGCCCAAAGGCATTCTCACACCGCACGGTGCCGTTGCAGGTTTCGCCGCGTCTCCCACCTACGTAGAGATATCGGAAAATGATCGCGTATTGCAGCTCTCTTCCTACGGTTTTGACGGTTCGGTGTTCGATATTTTCACAACCTTATGCAACGGTGCAGAGCTCGTTCTTTTAGATGAAGCGTTACTGTCAGATCTCAATGCACTGACCGATTACATTTCGGACCAGAATATTTCCATCTTCTTTGTCACTACGGCGTTGTTTAACGCACTGGTTGACACCAATCTCTCTGCCTTGGAACAAGTAAATCGGATTCTGTTCGGTGGGGAAAAAGTCTCCGTTCCGCATGTGAAAAAGGCGTTTAGAAAGCTGGGGCCAAATAAACTTGTTCATGTGTATGGCCCGACAGAGACCACGGTTTTTGCTGCCGCGTATCCTATCCAGTCAACGCAATTGGTCCATGGAACGATCCCAATTGGCTCGGCCATCAATGATTCTACTTTCCATGTCCTTGACGTTGACCTGCTACCCTGTCTTCCGGGTGTACCGGGAGAGCTTTATATCGGTGGCCCAGCACTGGCAAAGGGGTATTTAAATCGTCCCGACTTGACGCAAGAACGTTTCACAAACGTACCCCATACCCAAGACTGGTCATATCGTACAGGCGATGAAGTTGTAGAAACAGAAAATGGCGTGCTCATTTTCAACTCGCGCTTAGACTCCCAAGTGAAGATTCGGGGGCTTCGCATTGAACTCGGCGAAATAGCATCACAACTTATTGATGTCACAGGCGCATCTGATGTCTATGTGGCGGTTCAAGGCAACGATTCAGGCAACGGCTATATCATCGCCTACCTGTGCCAAAACGAGATGCCAAACAAGGAAAAGATCACTGCTGAGCTGGCTGGATTTTTACCCCGATACATGCTGCCTCAACACTATATTCGTCTCGATAGGCTTCCTCTAACTGCGAACAACAAAGTCGATCTTAACGCGCTCCCGACGCCGGAAACAGAAAGGTCTGGTGAACCAGTGCAGCCAAAAACGGAGACCGAAGTTAACCTGCTTGCGATTTGGCAGAAAGTGTTGGTTCAACCCACGCTTTCGGTGACCGATGACGTATTTAATTTTGGAGCAAATTCTATCGCTTTCAGCCGTGTATCGGCTCAAATGCAGAAGCACTTCGGTAAACAACTCGACATAAAAACCTTGTTTTCGAGCACTACCGTTAGAGAGCAGAGCCATTTGCTTGATACGCAACGCGAGGAAAACACGCTGGGGAATATAGAACGCAATGCGTCGCTCAACGCTATCCCCGCCACCTCTATCCAAGCGGGTCTGTATACCCAAGCTCAAATGCAACCCGGCAGCACAGCATATAACATGCCAATCGCTTTTTCATTGCAGGGTGAAACAACAACAGAGCAAATCTCTGTTGCTTTCGAACGCGTTTGTCAGCGTCATCCTGTACTCTTCTCTCGCTTCCATTACGACGCTGACCAATTATGCCAAACCGCCAAGGTTACCCCTATTTCTGCTCGCCAATATGACGCCGAAATGCCTTTTGAAGATTGTTGGAAAGACTTTGTTCAGCCGTTTGATCTCGCTGATGGCAAGCTGGTGAGATTAGGCTTACAAGCATTGGAGAATAAGCATCTCATATATATCGACATCCACCATATCGTCGCAGATGGTGTATCCATCCTTGTACTTATCGACCAATTCCTTGATCAACTAGAAGGCAATACTAATGCAGTTGTAGAACCAGAAGTACGCTTTAGCGATTATGCTGTTTGGCAAGCAAGCGACACAAATCAAAGCCGCATCAAACACCAAAAAGACTTCTGGCAAAACACGCTTGTTGATATCCCACCCCGTCTTGACTTGATTACTGACTTCCCACGTCCTGACAAACGAACATTTAAGGGAGAACAATTCACGTTCGATCTGGATGCTGAAATGTCTGGGAAAATTCGCACCACCTCTAACGCAAAGGTAAGCGTCAACACCCTGTTTTTCACTGCATTTCACCTTGTCTTGGCCAAATACAGTCAACAAGCAGATTTCTGCTCATCCATTCTGAGCACAGGACGAACGCATCACCAAACGCAGGAAATGGTTGGAATGTTCAACAACTTCCTCCCTATTTCTTTTAGCTGTGAAGCCAATCAAAGCGTACAAGAACTCCTCGAGGGTCAACAAGAACGACTTCTTGAAGCGTTACAAAACCAAGATTTCCCTTATCACGATATGGTGTCCCATTGGTCTCAACCCGAGCCTGGCAGAAATCCCTATTTCGATACCATGTTCGTTTTTCACAACCAACTTTCAGCGGCTGAGGCACTGAAGACAAACGCCTTCTTACTTGAGAAGATCGACACACCATCACACTTTGCCAAACTTGATCTAAAACTCGACATCTATCCTTCTAGTGCACATGGCTATACCGCCACCATTGAGTTCAGTACAGAGCTATTTAAGCGTGAAACGATCACATCTCTCGCTCAGCAATTTCAGTTTGTTATCCGACAGATTATCTCTGATGCTAACACCCTTGTAAGAGACATCACGCTTGTCGAAGAAAACGAGAAGCAGCAACTCTTAGAAACCTTTAATGACACCTATGTAGATCGACATGTCGCTTTACCACTGATCGAAAGGTTTGAGCAACGGGTTCTGGAGCAGCCTGGGGCAATTGCAATATCCTCGAAAGAGGGCGTCCTTACTTGGTCGGCGTTCAACAGAAAGGTAAATAGACTCGCGCACTATTTGCGAGAGGAAGGCGTTGGGCCAGAGTCAATTGTTGCCGTTCAAGTACCCCGCAGTTTGGACATGATGGTCGCACTTTTTGCGATCACAAAAGCAGGTGGTGCTTGGCTACCCATTCACCTTGATAACCCAGAACAACGCACGCAATACATTCTTGATAACAGTGACGCCATTTTGCATTTGCATTGGGCATCCCCTCTGTCGGCATCCCCTCTGTCGGCATCCCCTTGTCGTTCCATCGACTTGCACACCCTAGATACGTCAGGTTTTAGCGAAACCAACCCAAAAAGGCTTCATTCGCCTGCGAACCTTGCTTACGTTATCTATACATCTGGCTCAACCGGTGAACCCAAGGGTGTGCTCATTGAACATGATGCATTGGTAAATCGCCTCGATTGGATGCAAGCTCGCTACCCAATTTCAAAGTCCGACACCGTTTTGCAAAAAACACCTTACACGTTTGACGTTTCAGTCTGGGAGCTTGTGTGGTGGTCGTTTACCGGTGCTCGTCTATTCCTCCTCGGACAAGATGAAGAAAAAGATCCCCAGTTGATAAGCAAAGCGATCGACGAACAAGGCATTACATGTATGCACTTCGTGCCGTCGATGTTAAGTGAGTTTCTCTCTACGCTATCAGAGCCTAACGCAAAGACGCTTCATTCACTCAAGCAGGTATTTACCAGTGGCGAAGCACTCACTTATACCCAGGCGTCCGATTTCCAAAAACGCGTACATGAACCAACTGGTGCGACGTTGCACAATCTTTATGGTCCAACAGAAGCCACGATTGATGTTTCCTATTTCGATTGCGTCTCCACCGAACTCCCGAATGCTATTCCAATCGGGAAGCCTATCGACAACACCACGCTACTCGTTCTCGATCAGCATCTGCAACTTTGCCCAATAGGTGTCGCTGGTGAGCTATATATTGGCGGTGACAACCTTGCACGCGGTTACCTCAACAAACCACGCCTTACTGCAGAGCGGTTTATTAGTAACCCGTTCGGAGACGGACGTTTATACAAAACCGGAGACAAGGCGCGCTGGAAAGCATGTGGCAACATCGAATATTTGGGTCGACTAGACCATCAGGTAAAAATTCGTGGCCAGCGCATTGAAACGGGCGAAATTGAGTCCGTTCTCTCACAGATAACGAACGCGTGTCATGTAGGCACCTATTCAGACGCGAACAACGAACTTCAGCTAGCCGCTTGGTATGTACCGGCGCCCTCTCACAGCCTTTCAAACCAAGAGTTAAGACACTATCTGTTGACTCAATTGCCTTCATACATGGTGCCATCGGCTTTTGTACCGTTAGACAACATGCCTTTGACCGGAAACGGAAAGCTCGACCGAAAAGCTCTCCCCGTTCCTCAGCTCAGCAGTACCTTCGTGGCCCCCGTCAATCGCACGGAGGCGAGGCTGGCAAACATCATTGAGCACATTCTAAAACGGGAGAAAGTGGGTCGGGAGGATGATTTCTTTTTAATTGGCGGGCACTCGCTATCAGCCACCCGACTCATGGCAAAAATTCGAGAAGAGTGGAATATCGCCATACCATTGAGCGACATCTTTGCGTACCCAGTTGTCAAGGCACTGGCAACACAGATAGAGCAAGCCTCCCCGACTAATGTCGCGGTAATAGCAAAACAGCCAATTGAAGAACAAAAGGTGCTTTCTTTTGGCCAACAACGTATGTGGTTAGTCGACAAGATCGACCACACAAAAGGACGCTACAACATCCATACAAGACTCCAGCTCAATGGCGTTCTTGATGTTATGGCGTTAGAAAAAGCGATTCAACGCACCTTAGCGCGCCATGATGTACTGCGAACTGTTTATACCGCAAATGATGGCACTGTCGCGCCAGTTATTCACAATAACCTTGGTTTTGAACTCACCATCACGCACCACAGCACGTTAAATAACGAAGCACATCAGGCTGCGCTAAATGCACTATCGGAAGTTGAGAGCACTTACGCTTTTGACTTGGCGACAGAAACACCTCTGAGAGCCCAGCTTGTCAACGTCGCTGATGACAATCACACACTGCTACTCACCATGCATCACATCGCGTCTGATGGATGGTCTCTGGGTGTGTTGACTCAAGAAATTGGTGCGCACTATCGAGACATCACGAGTGGCCACTCTACCCCCCTAGAACCGCTTGAGGTCCAATATTCAGACTATGCAAACTGGCAGCGTGAATTTGAAAACAGTGATGCATTTGCCCGTCAAAAAGACCATTGGTTGACGTCTCTCGACGGCTTACCCGAATGTCACGCACTAACACTGGATTCGGCAAGACCTGCAGTGCAGACATATCGTGGAGATCGATACACAACGTCACTACCTTCGTCCTTAACTGATGCGGTGTATTCCTACGCAAAGGAATCAGGTTCCACCGCCTTCATGGTGCTTCAAACCGCATTCAGTTTACTTATTAGCAAGTACTCAAATGAATCAGACATTGTGATGGGTACCCCCATCGCAAACCGCGAACAAACCGGTGTCGAAGAGCTTATCGGTTTTTTCGTCAACACCCTTGTTCTTCGTTCTGATATCGACGCTTCCCGCACTTTTTCTGAGCAGTTGAAAAAGAACAAACAGGTACTTTTAAACGCATACGCCAATCAGCAATACCCATTTGAACAGCTTGTTGATGAACTGTCGCCTTCACGAAGTCTCAGCCATCATCCTTTGTTCCAAATTATGATGGTGATGCAGAATCAAGATATTTCGTTTCCGACTATCGATAATCTTACGATCACCGCTGATGATGTTCCGTCATCCGTGGCGAAGTTCGATCTGCTATTAGACGTAGCAGAAACGGATAACTCATTAAGATTCCATTGGGATTACGCTGCCGATTTATTTACCCAAGATACAATCAAACAAATGGCAACGCACTTTGAACAATTGTTGTTCAGTGTTTTGGAGCAGCCAAACGCTCGTCAATCAACATTCAGCCTTTTAACTCAAGAAGAGCAAACACGCTCATCTGATGCTCTGCGAAAAGCCTGTTCGTTAGAGGTAGGAAGCCAAGACGCCATCGTTCAGCGCTTTGAAGACACGGTTCGACGCTTCCCTAAACATATTGCTGTTTCATTCGACAATCAGACAATCAGCTACGAAGCATTGGATGCATCTGCCAGTCAGCTTGCACACCTTCTGGTCGAACTCGGTGTCTCGATAGACAAGAAAGTTGCGTTGATTGCTGAGCCGGGCTTCGACATGATCATTTCCATTCTGGCCGTATTGAAATCTGGTGCTGCATACGTCCCGGTAGACCCTCATTCCCCAGAGCAGCGCATTCAGCATATTTTGTCAGACTGCGATGCCTCACTCGTACTAAAAGCAACAGAACTCGAAACACCGAAACTATCTGTTCCGACAGTGGAGCTCAACGCGGAAGACACTCACGCGAGATTGCAAAATTTCCCTAAGCACTTCCAGTCTTGCGTCGCGAAGGACCAGCTTGCCTACGTCATTTATACCTCTGGCTCAACCGGCTTACCAAAAGGTGTTCAGGTAACGCACGAGAACGTGATTCGTCTATTTGACAGTACATCAACGGAATTTGACTTCAACGAGCATGACGTTTGGACCCTATTCCACAGCTTTGCGTTTGACTTCTCCGTTTGGGAGATATGGGGCGCACTCTTAAAAGGTGGGAAGCTAGTTATCGTCCCTTCAATGGTGGCGCGCTCTCCAAGCGATTTCCGCCAACTACTCAGCTCAGAAAATGTCACGGTCCTCAATCAAACGCCAAGTGCTTTTAATCAGCTCATCGAGGCAGACAAAAAGGTCGAACAACCTCTTTCACTTCGTTTTGTCATTTTTGGTGGTGAAGCCCTGACCTTAAGCGCGCTAAAACCTTGGATTGAAAAACACCCTCTCAAAGATACTGCGCTGATTAACATGTACGGAATTACAGAAACAACCGTGCATGTTACCTATAAATCGCTGACTGAAAACGATATTAACCATGCCAAGCAGAGCTTGATTGGCAGTCCAATCAGTGATTTGTATATTTATATTCTTGATGAAAGTCAGGCGTTGCAACCCACTGGCGTACCCGGAGAAATGTACGTAGGCGGTGCTGGAATTTCCAGGGGTTACTTAAACAGACCTGAGTTAAATCAGTCTCGATTCATACAAGACCCTTACAGCCCTGATAAAACCTTGTACCGAACAGGAGATCGCGCACGCCAACTTGCAAGTGGTGAATTGGAATATCTAGGTCGATGCGACCTGCAAGTGAAAATTCGTGGATTTCGCATTGAGCTTGGTGAGATTGAACATCAACTGCTTGCCATTGACGGGGTTTCTGAAGCAGTGGTTGTCGCAGAAGAGAACTCCATCAGTGCCTTCGTTGTTTCGTCAGAACCACGAACGCGTTCTGAGTATAAAAACGCGCTTGAACAGCATTTACCTACCTATATGCTGCCAGCGTCTTTTACCGAGCTAGAGAGCATTCCACTCACCATTAATGGGAAGGCAGACAAAAACAAGCTACTTGCGATGAAATCCTCGGTCACCTCAGGCATAAACGTTACCCATGCCGAAACTGAGACCGAGCGAAAACTTGTCGATATATGGCAGAACTTGTTAGACGCTAAAGACGTCAGTGTGACTGAGAACTTCTTCGACCTTGGAGCAAACTCTTTACTTATCGTTCAGGCGCATAGTCGCATTGATTCTGACTTCCCAGATATTGTTCGCGTCACCGATCTATTTAGCCATACGTCAATTCGCGCGTTGGGCGACTTCATTGATGGCCAAAACAACAAGGTCACTTTACCCGCGACTACCTTGCCCCACTCAATGTTCCACCGCAGCGCAGGCAGATCGATCACCACACTCAAAGCCAATTATCCAAAAGACGCAGTGGCGGTATTTTCCAATGCCATATCCAATAGCCCGGCGTCTTTATTGGCGGGTCAAGCGAGCATTTTTGCTTACCTTCTGGCGCAATTAAATAAGCAACATAACGTCAATTTCACTTACGCACTCAACAGTACGCAGTTAGTGCCTTTTGCCGTCGATTTAGCAAATTCAAATTCCATTGGTGACATGGTTGAGGAAACAAACAAGAAACTGGTTGAATTGGCTGCGACCCAAGTGGGTTTTGACACGGCACTGCCCGCACCCTCTCAAGCGCACATCTTGCTTAAAGGTGAACACGCTCACGTGTCTTCCGATGTCTTACAAGAGTTTGATTTAGTACTGACACTTCCAGAGGATTCAGATAACACCTCTTTGTCATTGAGCTTCGATGCAGGACGACTACAAAAAGAGCAGTTGAATAACGTCTTAAGTACGTACTTAAAGCTGTTTGTGTACAGCACAAAGCAGTTAGCAGGAGCAGGCAATGTTAAGTAATCGATTTATCGTTGCCGGTGGCCTTTTTAGCTCCCAGTTTGCCACAGGCAGCCTGTCCTTCGCGATAAGCCTGTACCTGCTGGATGCAACACAATCAGCTTTATTGTTCTCTATGGCTGTCGGGGCGTCCTTTGTCCCCTCGGTCGTCATTAGTTTGCTAAGTGGTGTTTGGGTAGACAAGTGGAACAAAAAGCGGGTCGTTTGCCTTTGCGATTTTTGTACTGGCCTTATCGCTCTCGCTTTCGTGTTAACCGTCAACTACGCCGATAACTTAAATACATTGCTGTTCTACATCGTATGCGTTGCGAGTGTACAGGCGTTACTCACGCTCGCATTCAACAGTGCATTGCCCGAGTTGTTCCCTGCCGACGCGTTACCATCAGCTAACGGCCTTGTACAATCCGTCTCAGCTGTCACGCGGATCGTAGCACCCATATCAGGTGCGCTTTTGTATGCAAACATTTCGCTGAATCTCATATTCATAATTTCCGGCGCGATATATTTTGTTTCCGCTGTCGCTCAATTAAACCTCCGCTTTACCGAGAAAGAGAGCGAAGAATCGACGATTAACAAAGATTACATCAGTGCCCAACGCGAAGCGTTCGACTACGTTAAGCAGCACCCCTCTATTCGTTTTTTCCTCGTCTTCGAAATTTTACTCAATGGTCTCTACCTGCCATTGGTGCTGGTCGCCATGCCTTTCATCATTTATCAGGTCTTGGGGGTCAGTCCTCTCCAGCTATCACTTGTTGAAGCATCCATGGCTGTTGGAACCATTATTGGGGCATTGATCGCGAGTAAAAAAGCCGTTCAAAAAACAGCCATACGGTATTTCTGTTTACTGCTCATTCCTCAAGCCCTTCTCATACTTGTATGGCTATTTCCATTTCCCCAGCAAGCGAATGCCATGCTGATTACGAGCTTTTTTGCCGCAACGTTTGTCGTGTTGGCTTGCTTAAACACCGTACAGAACATTCCCGTGCTTTCACAATTTCAACGCACTGTCCCTCAGCACATGCTTGGCCGATTGTTTGGTCTTTTCTTCGCGCTACTTAACCTCGCGGTACCCGCTGGTATTTGGTTGGTGGGCACCTTGTTAACCGCAGAGAACTGGCATCAGGTCATCGTTTTTAGTGCGGCTCTTATGGTGCTATTGGGCATTTTCGGGAATAGAAACAAAGGCTTTCATGCGTTTGTTAACGACGCAAGCCCCGCGACAAAAGAGTATGCGACAACACCGGAACACTAAAATAAAACTAAGGGAATACTATGAGTAGCCACATTGAAGATGCACCCAAACGTGCACCCTCTGCAATAAAGAATATAGGCCGTTCTATTAGCTGGACGGTTGCCCATTCTGCAATCTATTTCGGAATTCTGGTACCGCTAATTATTCTATGGTACCAAGTGATGGGTAAGCACGAAGTATATGGTGAGTGGTTCAACCATAACGGCGTAGTTATGATTGTCGTCAATGACATTATTCAGATCTCTGTCTTTTACTTGTTTATCAAATTCATTAAGAAAGAGAACTTATTTAAACGATGCAACTTCGTTTCATTTAGCAAGACAACGGCTCTTTATATCATCGCATTAAGCATTTCTGCGGCGATATTTACACATACGCTGTTCGCGCTACCTTATTTAAAAAACAACTTCAGTGGTTATGAATCTGTCATGGCCTTCTTGGTGGATACACCAAGCACATGGTCATTTGTACTATTCCTTATTATTGGATCGTTTTACAAAGAAATATTCTTCCGTGGTTTGCTATTTAATGAAATGCGAAGAGGCTTACACATTGGCATTTGCTACGCGCTGCTGTGTGTAATTTATACCTACTACTTTGAATTGATGCGTGACATCCCACTCATGATCTATGCAGCAATAGGTACCTGCCTGTTCACCACCCTTTATCTTTGGACACGTTCAATGTATGCAGCCGTGATTATGCAGTTCCTCTCGACTGGTGGAATTTATGTGCTTCGACACAATGCCATGATCGAGCAGTACAACCACACATACCACAATGCACTGTTACTTATCACATTTGGTGTCATTGCCTTCTCTCTTTACAAGGTTTACTCCCTATCCAAAAGATCTACCGTGCATCAGCACAGTGATTTCAAGAAATACGCAGGAAATTAAAGGAATTTTATTATGAGTATGGATACAACGCTAAATTCACGGCAGTTAGAAAAAGGCGGTAAGACCTCCTGGGGAAAAGTTATTGCTTTAACCTTGGGTTACCTTTCTGTATATGTTGGGCTTGGTTATGCACTTATCTATTTGCTATTCACCGTGTTGCTAGATGTAAAGCCCTTACAGGATGCTTTCTACAACCTTCCGTTATTAACGGCACTGCTCTATTTCACTATATGCGTCATTCTTTCTGATATTTTCTTCAGAGTACGTGGAAAAAGTTTATATAAGGCCTGTCAATTTAGAAAGTTGGATATGACGACAACGTTTCTAACAATATTCGTGGCCGTTTGTATGTCAATTTTCACCGTCACAGTTGTTAACCTGAGTAGTGTAAAAGCATCACTACCAGAGCTTGATAACTACATGGCGTGGATAATGGATAAAGAAGCCGCGCCTTTATTTTTGCTGTTCGCACTCGCAATAATTGTTCCTTTCGTTGAAGAAATTGTATTCCGTGGTGCTGTTTACAACGATGTGAAGGATTACAGCAACATTACTGTAGCCATTTTTATCCAAGCCTTGGTTTATGCAGTCATGCAATTCGAATTGGTGGTTGGTATCTACTCGTTCGTTTCCTCGGTGTTTTACATCATGGTCTATATCTGGTTCCGCTCCCTATGGGCTTCCATTCTTATACAAGCTGCCAGCCTTGTATGTGTGATCAGTTGGCGTCGATTTGGGCTGAAAGACCAACTGATCGCCTGGGGTGATCAGACGATGTATCTGGTCGCTGCAGTCGCATTTACCTTGATGCTTGGTAGCTACTTTCTGCTCTGGAGGCACTACAAGCGCCATTACGCCTAATTATAAGCATTGAAGATTGAAATATTCCCCAAGGACAAGTTGTAACTGAAGGTTAAAGAAATGGATTTAAATATCATCGACCAATTAGGCTTTTCGGATCAAGCTACCAATCATATCGAAGAAGTAAACAATAAGGACATAGCAGTTATCGGCCTTGAGGTCGTTCTTCCACATTGTGAAAATAAGTATGATTACTGGTCTTTGCTGGCATCGGGGCAACATGGAGTATCAGATTTCCCGTCATCTCGGCGTGTCGATACTGACGCCTATTTTAAATTCAAATTTCCTCAACTGACTCCAACTTATCGGACTGGAGGATATCTAAAGAACGTTGACAGGTTCGACCCCGCGTTCTTCGGTATGTCACCCAAAGAAGCTGCGCTGATGGATCCACATCAGCGACTCTTTCTCCAAACGGCCTATCACGCCATTGAAGATGCTGGCTATGCAGGGAAGATCCGTAACTCAGAGACCGGCATCTATCTTGGCTACGCGCATGATGCGATGTACAGGCAATACATTGATGACGTTGCGCCACAAGAAAAAGCATCATCTACTTTGGGTAACCTCGCCTCATTAACGGCAAGCCGATTAGCTTACACCTTGAACCTTCAAGGGCCGTCAATGGTCGTGGATACTGCCTGTTCCTCTTCCCTTACTGCGTTGCACCTTGCTTGTCAGGGGTTAAGGAATGGCGATTGTGATACCGCCGTTGTTGGCGCGGTAAATCTTATGCTTATGCCCATTGAGACAGGCGATAAAATTGGTATTGAGTCTGACGACGGATTTACCCGCGCATTCTCTGAAGGCAGCACCGGCACTGGTCTTGGGGAAGGTGTTGTCGCAATAATGCTGAAACCCCTCGCCAAGGCAGTTGAAGACCAAGACCCTATTTGGGGTGTAATTAAAGGCAGTGCGATCAATCAAGATGGTCGCTCAGCAGGTATCTCAGCGCCTAACGGCGATGCTCAGCAAAAAGTTCTCGTCAAAGCCTGGCGAGACGCCGGAATCGATCCTCGTGAACTCAGCTACATCGAAGCTCACGGCACAGGCACTAAACTGGGTGATCCCATTGAAGTGGCAGCAATCAACGGTGCTTTCAAGCAATTCACCGCGGAAACAGATTTTTGCCAAATAGGTTCGGTGAAAACCAACCTTGGTCATCTGGACTCTGCTGCGGGTCTGGCAGGCTTAGTCAAAGTTTTGCTGTGCCTCAAACACGAACAAATCGTCCCCTCTCTCTTTTACAGCGCACCCAATCCTTCAATCCAGTTTGATGGCGCAGTTTCAGTTGCAACGAAAAACCAACACTGGGCAGGCGAACAACGTTTTGCAGGCGTGAGTGCATTTGGCTTAAGTGGTACGAACTGCCATATCGTGCTTCAAGCACCACCCGCTCAGGACATTTCTGAGCACCTTGATTTAACGACATACCCGTTTTTCTTATCTGCAAAAACTGAAGCGTCTCTATCACTGCTTATTGGCAAAACGGCGGCTTGGCTAAAAACACATCCAAAAACTCGACCTCAAGACTTAAGCTACACAAGCATGTTTGCGCGGGCGCATCATGAACACCGATTTGCTGTCACTTTTTCGACAGTGCAATCGCTTGTTCAGGCTCTGGAGGAACAGCAGAATACACAAGAATATGACCGACCAATCAACGCCGATAATGACGACACAATAACGAGAGCGTTAGCGCACTTCTATGCTGGAAACACGCCATTCAGCACCGCAGATTACTCTCTATCAGGCCGCTGCATTTCCATGCCGGGGTATGCATTTGAGCCACAACGTTGCTGGACCACAGTACCTGAAACCGCGGTAAGCGCAGAGCCAACAGTGACAATGACTGAGAGCGAAAAGCCAGCTGTTGTCCTGCCAGACGTTAACGTTGAAGGCGGCGATGTTTCCAGCACATCTCAAGTGGTGGCTAATATTTGGGGGCACACGTTAGACATCGATTCAATCTCACTTGACGACGACTATTATGCACTAGGCGGAGACTCAATCTTCGCACTAGACGTTCAGCAGTTGGTAAAGAGCGAACTGGGTGTCAGTATTGAGCTCCACGAGTTACTGGACCATGCCGTGTTTGAAGCATTTTCTGCACTCGTTGAGTCCAGAATTGACGAAGATGCCGACACGTTAGAACACAGTGTCGACCCAACGGACTCACACCAGAATGTTCCGCTGTCATTTGCACAAAAACGTTTATGGTTTTTGGAGCAATTAGAAGACTTAGGCCCTTCTTTAAACCTTCCAACTGCCCTTGAACTAAAAGGGTTGTTGGACGTCGATGCGCTGAAAAAATCCATTGAAATCATTGTTGATAGCCACCCTGTTTTGCGTGCTCGCTTCGTATCGGAAGACAACTCGGTTTATCAAGCGTTTGATGCGCCTGGCACCCCATTCGAGCGTCTAGATGTCAATCCCAATGAGCTCGACATTACGTTGGAGCGTTTGGCAAACAAGCGTTTCGAACTGGAGGAAGGCAGTCTCTTTTCAACGTCGCTATTGCGTGTTGAAGAAACACACCATGTCTTGTTTATCAACTGTCACCATATCATTGTCGACGGGTGGTCTATCGGGCTGATCATTCAAGAGCTTGGTAAGCACTATGCCAGCCTTACGCAAGGACTCTCTCCGCAGAAAACCTACAGTTCTGCTTTTTCCGATTATGCTCTCCAGCAACAAACGCTGACATCCACAAAAAATGAAGACGATTTTTGGTCTCAAAACCTAAAAGACTTACCACGTAAACCTTGGCTTCCAACGGATTATCCACGACCGAAAAAACAAAGCCATGCTGGCGCCTCACTTGAAATGATGTTGGATGAAGCACTTTCAGAAAAGGTGAAAAACTGGAGTAAGAGCCAGGGATTGACCCTATATATGGCATTGAAAGCGGCATTTGATATTACGCTGTCCGCATACAGTGGCCATACGGATATCATCGTCGGAACCCCTGTTTCAGGTCGAGAAAGCAAAAACGGTCAAGATTGGCGTCATACGGTGGGGCTTTTCATCAACAATATTGTCCTTCGAAGCCAAGTATCACCTGAAAAAAACCTTACGACTTTCCTCTCGGAAGTTAAGCGGCAATGCGTGAGCAGTTTTGCGAATCAGACAATGCCATTTGAGCGCCTCGTGGAGTTGTTGCAACCCGAGCGAGATCTTTCTTCAAGTCCGTTATTTCAAGTCATGTTCGCGCTTCAAAACTCACCAGTAGATGCCGTTCACATTGACAACTTGACGATGCGGGCTTTACCGCCTTTAAAGCAAACGAGTCAGTATGATCTTACGCTGAATTTGTTTGAATCAGGCGATACCATTTCTGGTGCATTTGAATACTGCAGTGATCTGTTCGATGAAGCCTCTATCGCTGCATTCTCAACCTTATATGTCGACATTGTCAGCCAAATGGTTGAACAGACTGACTCGACCATAGAAAGCCTGCTCGGGTGGAAAGACGTTGAACGGAAGTCTGAAAGCGCGAAACTAACAGGTGCTAAACCAGAAAGCTGGGGCACAGCCGTACTGAAAGCCTTTGCCGACAATCCTGATGCAATTGCCTTTAAATACGCTGACCGCACAGTGACGTATCAAGCGTTTGTTGAGCAAGCTTCTCGTGTCGCACATGACCTGCAAAGAGAAAACACCGATGTATCTCTGACGGCCGTCATCGGCAATACGCCTGAGGATTTGGCGACTGGCGCGCTGGCAATTAGCATCGCCGGCGGGAGCATGCTGGCTTTAGATGGCAAAGAGTCAACAACCTATTTGCGCAATCTTCTCAATGAGTCTGGCGCAACGGCTGTCCTGTCAAATACCTCGTTAAGCCTGTTCGAGCAATTACCATCACACGCGCTGTATTCAGGGGAAGGTGCCGATGTTGAGATTCTGACCAATAGCAAAGCACTCACCCTTGAAATCAGCCTTTGGGACAGTAGTGCTGGTGAGATCCAAGCGGTCAACCAGCAAGCATTCAGTCACTGGCTTGGACAACTAAAATCCTCGGCCACAGTTTTGACAGGACAGCCATGGATCGCAGCAAAACACGACAACCTTGATCAGCTTATTCTGGATGGGCTTTATCCCGTTTCGCAGGGGGCAACTGTCGTTATTTCAGACACTCCAACCTCTTTGCCTCCTTTGGCATTAACGGATGCAATTAAAGGAGCGTTGGCCTCAAAGCTTCCTGCGTACATGGTACCGACGGATCTTGTCGTACTTGATTCGCTGCCTACCACGCCAAACGGAAAAATTGATAGAAAAGCACTACCCGACATGCGCGAGGCGATGGAAAAAACCAACATGCCTTTGTCGCTTTCGCCCTCTGTAGCGCGTTGGCATGAATTGCTGCAACACGCACCTATGCTGCACAGCTTGCCGCTAAGTGCTACACGAAGCAGTAACAGTTACGTCCCATCGCGACTGACCTCAAAGCTGTCAAAAGACAGCATCGAACAACTGCACAAACTGGCCAATAGCCATGACGTAGGTATGAACTGGCTTTTGCTGGCAATACAGGCAGCAACCATTGCATATCGCGGCTATGAAACCTCCTTGGTGATTGAAGCGACCAAGGATGGCGAAAGCAAGCCGCTGGCTTTCAGCGTTGAGCCTAAGTGCTCGCTTATTGAGTTGGCCACTGAACTGGCAACGACATGGCATGCACTTCCAGAATGGGACAGCGAACAATACTGTGAAGAATTATCTCTTGGTAATAAAGCACACCATCCTGTCTATCAAATCGGATTTGGCGATCAGAAAAGCCGTCAAACACTCGATCTGACGCTAGTAGCATCAAACGATGAGGTCACTTGGCTCTTTAACCACGCGATTTTAGACGTGCCGTCTGTTAACGATTTGGATTCAACGTTTGTCCAACTTGCATCGCAATTGCTGTTAAAGCCCGCGCAGCCAACCACCGCATACACGCTTATTGACCCTCTCGGCTTGGAAGCGGTTCAGGCGTGGAATGCACAAACACCTGCAGCATTTATCGGCGGAGATTTACTTTCTCTGTTTAACCGTTCTTTGCATCAATTTGGTGGAAATACGGCTTCTCGCTTTATCTCTGAACACGGTCAGGCGAGTGAGCTTAGCTATTCAGACCTCGACTTGCGTTCGACGACTGTCGCCAAATGTTTGATTGAATCGGGCGTTAAAAAAGGGGACCTCGTTGGTCTGTATTTGTCCCATTCAGAACAGTTGATCATTGCCCTTCTCGGCGTTTTGAAAGCGGGTGCTGCGTATGTTCCTCTAGACCCGTCGCATCCCGTTAGTCGAAATGCCTTAATTCTGGACGATGCCTCATGCAAATGGACGCTCACAAATACCGCATTGCAAGAAGCGTTATCCGCTTCTGAAACGCTCACTGTTTGTATTGATTCTCTTCCAGCCGTTGATGAATCAACGACCTTGCCAACCGTATCTCACGAAGACCTCGCCTATGTTATTTACACATCAGGCTCTACGGGTAAACCTAAAGGGGTAATGATCAGCCATGGTGCAGCCTTCAACTTCATTAAGGGGATGCATCAACAGTTGCCTGTTTCACAGCGCAACAACTGGCTATGGGTGACCACCGTCAGCTTTGATATCGCCTTGTATGAATGGCTGGGATGCTTAAGTCTTGGTCATTGCTGTGTGATTCCGAGCAGCGAGGTGATCGCAGATACCCAGCGCTTAAACGCGTTGATCAAGGACGAAGACATTGGCCTTATTCAAACAACACCTTCGAGGTGGAAGCTTCTTCTTGATAATGGCTTTGAAGGACAAACTAGCCTGCTCGCGCTCTGTGGTGGCGAAGCACTACCTAATGACACCAAGTCTCGCCTCATCCCGCAAGTGCAGGCACTATGGAATTGTTATGGCCCTACCGAAGCCACGGTGTGGTCACTCCTTTCAAAATGCGAACTTGAAGAAGATGTCACCCTAGGAAGAAACTTACCGGGTTATCAGCATTTCGTGCTTTCCTCAGCAGGACAAATGCTGCCTAAGGGCGCAGTGGGTGAGCTGTGTATTGGCGGTGCGAGTCTGGCTGAAGGTTACTTTCATCGAGAGGAGCTCACCGCCAAGCAGTTCGTCAATACGGAAGCTGGCTTTGTCTACCGAACAGGCGATCTCGCCCTATTGAATCAAGATGACACCATCTCATACAAAGGCCGCATTGATGACCAAGTAAAATTGCGAGGGCATCGCATAGAGTTAGGCGAAATCGCTAGTCAAATTAAAGGACACGATAACGTCGAAGATGCGGTTGTTATCGCACGTAACAACGTTTTGGTTGCTTACATCGTATCAGAAGGTGAACGCGATGATGCCCTTCCTCTTCAAAAGGCGGTTTCTGGTTCAGAAAACGGTTGGATTCATCTTAGTGATAACCAAGCTCAAAACATTGACGTAAACCAAAACCATGATGCGTCTTTCTTGGTCACAGGTGGACTCATACAGTCCGACTCCGTCTGCAATCTTCCCTTGCGTGACACTGCCGTCCTGCTTAATAGTACTTTAGCGGGGACGTTTAGTGGTGGCATCTACAGATTGAATGAAGCTGATCTGGCATGGCCTCACATGCCTCTTGGGCAATCTCTGATTACCCATCAGGTCAACAGGTCATCCCAAGGTGTGAATCGCATTCGTGTGGGATCGCAATCTGAAAACGTTGTCTTAGTGAAAGGATGCGATAATCGCCCAGTATACTCTCAGCCTTACGCGCCCTCATTCCAAAAGCAACTCGACCAAACCAAAGCGTTCCTCGAGCAAAGAGAAGACATCACGTCAGCACTGGTTTGCGTCAATGGACAGAATCAAATCATCGCTTTTGTTGCAGGCTCCGACGGACACCTGTCTATCGATGAGCTCAAAACATATCTCTTTAACTCGGTCAGTCGACAAGCCACCCCTCACCATATTTATTGTGTCGAAGCGACGGAGCTAGAACTTCATCGAAATCACCCTCTCGACTTAATCGAAAAGGTGATGACCAACCGACCACTAAGTGATGTTGAAACCAAACTAAAAGCAATTTGGTTAAGTGTTCTGGATGTTCAAGACATAGGCCTTTCAGACAACTTCTTTGCGATAGGTGGTCATTCTCTTCTCGCCGCCAAAGTCATATCGCGTATTACCGACGAATTAGGCGTTTCTACCCCTCTGAAAACGCTTTTTACTCACCCTACGCTCGCGCAACTTGCTGACGCTATCGAGACCTCCTCTAGGCTGCAAGGTGATACAGAAACACGCATTACAGCAGTAGCACGAGACAAAAAATTACCACTCTCTCTCACCCAGCAAAGACTGTGGCTCATCGAGCAAATTGGCGACCGCTCGGCAGGTTACAACGTATATGATGGGTACCGATTGGCGGGCTCACTAAATGAAACCTTACTGAAAAAGGTCATCTCTGGCGTCATTGCCAAACATGAAGTGTTCAGAAGCCGATTCCCAACCCAAGATGGTCAGCCATATCTTGTCATTGATGAGGTCCGTGGCTTTGACCTCCCTTCAGAAGAATGTAGCGACGAGACGCTCAACGCGCTGCTCGAAAAGGATGCTCTAGCACCGTTTGATCTGGAGAATGGACCACTCTTCCGGATACGTTTATTTAAACTTGCCGATGACCACCATGTTCTTTGGATCAACATGCACCACATCATTACTGATTTGTGGTCTGTTGGCTTATTGATGGAAGAAATCATCAATGCATATAGAACCGAACTTGCGGGAGAAACTGCAGACCTCTCCCCTCCGGCTCTCCAATACGCTGACTATGCCGTATGGCAGCATGAACATGTTTCTTCTGATACGTTTAGCCGTGAAGTTCGCTACTGGCAGCATCAGTTGGATGCACTGCCACCGTTGCTCGAGTTGCCTACGGATCACCCAAGACCTGTGGTGCAACAATTTGACGGTGAAAAGATAACCGTCCGTCTCTCGCCGACGTTAACTGAAAAAGTAAAAGCACTCTGTGAAAGCCAAGAAACCACGCTGTTTAATCTGCTGCTTGCCACCTATCAGATCCTGCTTTCACGATATGCTGGTAGTGATGACATTGCCGTCGCTTCACCGAGTGCCGGACGCACACATCACGATGTCGAGTCAATGCTTGGCTTTTTCATCAATACTCTCATCCTTCGCTCTAACGTGGATGCATCGCTGACATTCAATGACTTTCTAAAACACGTCAGTCACACAACGGCTGATGCCCAAACCCATCAAAGCGTTCCCTTTGAGCATTTGGTCGAAGTTCTGCAACCAGAAAGAAATACCAGCCACCAGCCTTTGGCGCAGGTGTCGATGGCACTGCAAAACGCGGTTTCCAACAGTCTTTCGCTCAATCACCTTGCGCTTCCGAATCTTTCGCTTTCCCCGATTGAAATTGACGCCAGCGTGACCAAATTTGACCTGACCTTATGGTTATCGGACCAAGATCAAGCCTTAACGGCGGTTTGGGAATACAACACCAGCTTGTTCACTCGTGAAAGTATCGAAGAAATGGCAAGCCACTTCGAAATGTTGCTTGAGTCGGTAGTATCAAATCCAGCTAGCGTGATCAGTGAGTTGTCGTGGCTGACAAAACAAGAATGGCGGCACTTGGTGCATGACTGGAACCAAACCTCTGAAGACTACGATCGCAACATGACGTTGCATGGCTACTTCGAGACCCAAGTTGCGCTTCGTCCTGAAGCAACCGCGTTGGTTGAACAAGGAGGACGTGAAGTCAGTTACAAGGCACTCAATGAGGCTGCGAACCAGTTAGCACATCAATTGCGCGAAAACGGTATCACCCGAGGCTCACTGGTGCCAGTTTGCTTAGAACGAAGTGCAGACATGGTTGCGGCTGTCATGGGGATAGTTAAAGCAGGTGCAACCTATGTGCCGATTGAGATTGGTTCCCCAGCGTCACGAGTCAGAAACATTCTTGCGCAGGTCGACAAAGCCAATCGCCAAACGTCGATGGTTACTTGTCAATCTCAGCTTAATAGCTTTAGGCATGCGAAGTGGTTAGACGGAAACATAGACCGTTTTATCGTAATGGATGCCCTCAGTCGCCGTTTACCTGTAGAGTCAGATAACTTTACTGAAACGCAAGCAATGTTCGATCATATTGCGGAAAGTGCGACTGATGAGATCACTGCAGGCGGCTTCAGAAGTATCTACACAGGCCGTTGTTTCAAGCAACACCAAGTCGACCGATATCGTGATCATGTAGTTGGCCTGTGCGCCCCCTCTTTGAATAAAGAAGCACATGTGCTCGAATTGGGTTGCGGCTCTGGTTTAATCGCGTTTGAAATTGCCCCTCTTGTTGAACGTTACTACGCTATCGACCCGTCGGAAGTGACGCTTGAAGCGAATCGGGCTAAACAATCAGATACGCTGCCTGGTCTTTCGTTCCAGCAAGGGTTTGCTCATGAAGAGCTCGATATCCCACCGGAAAGTCTCGATCTCATTTTGTTGGCGAGTACCGCGCAATTCTTCCCAGGGTATTGCTACACCGAGTCTGTGATAGCCAGTCTCGTCACGCTCCTCAAACCTTCAGGAAAGATTGTTTTCTGTGATCTGCCTGATTTGGGACAAAAAGACACACTGGAAGCATCGCTTGTCACTCACCATGCCACAGATCCGGAAAATACGAACGCCGCCTGGCAACAAGATTTAGAAAAACCGCTCTACTTCCACCAAGCATTTTTTGAAGAACTTAGCGCGACAATTGGGTCCCTCTCTCAGCCTGTTTTCACCTCCAGAGAAAATGACTTCGATGACGAACTGCAATACCGCTTCGACGTCGTGATACAAAAAGGCGTAGAAACAGCGACAGACACCCCGTTGGTAACAACGAAGTGGCATCAACAACAACAACCTTCAGACAATCTTGATGTGACAGTGCTGCCAAGCGACTCGTCTTATATCATTTTCACATCAGGGACGACGGGCACGCCAAAAGGCGTAGAGATGCAGCACCAAGCTGTTTTTAACACCCTGAACTGGGTTAACAAAACACAGAACGTAGGCCCAAGTGACCGACTTCTGTTTGTGACATCACTGTCTTTTGATCTCTCCGTTTACGATATTTTCGGTGTGTTGGGAGCTGGGGGAAGCGTCCGGATCGCCTCCAATGATGAGTGCAAAGATCCGGAGCAACTGGCGAACATTCTGCTGCACGAACCCATCACATTTTGGGATTCCTCACCAGCATATATGAAACAACTCATGCCGTTGATGGAAGGGCTGCTTAGCCAGCCAAACACTGATAATACAAAGCTTCGCAAAGTTTTCTTCAGTGGAGACTGGATTGGCTTGGCCCTGCCTCAACACGTGAAGCAGTATTTCCCGAATGCCAAAGTACTCGGCCTGGGTGGAGCGACCGAAGCAGCCATATGGTCGAACTTCTATCCAATCGATCAAATACAGGCTTCTTGGACAAGTATTCCCTACGGAAGACCTATTTCAAACGCACAGTATTACGTCCTTGATAGCACACTGTCACCGTGCCCAGTCGGGGTGCCTGGTGACCTATATATCGCGGGTGATTGTCTGGCGAAGGGCTACTACGGTGATCAAGAAATGACCGGGAAGAAGTTCATTCGAAATCCTCTTCCAGGAACGCCTAGCCCCCGACTATATCATACGGGGGATCGCGCACGCTGGATGCGTTCAGAATCCGGCGTCCTTGAATTTCTTGGCCGTCAGGATTTTCAGGTCAAACTGAGAGGTTTCCGTATCGAATTGGGTGAAGTTGAAGCAAAACTTCTCGCCAACGATGCCATTGAAGAAGTGTTTGTCCACCTTCATCGAGACCCTGAAGGCAATGAAGCGTCTGATTGCCTTGTTGCTTACTATATTTGCGCAGATCATGCGTCCGCCTCCTCGGACACACTACGCTACTTCTTAGCTGAGCACTTACCCGAATACATGATTCCTACCCACTATGTGGAAATGGAAGCATTCCCTGTCACATCTAACGGCAAACTCGACAGATCAGCGTTACCAGAACCACAGTCTAGTCGTGACGAAATCGCAGATATCGTGTTGCCTGAAACAGCACACGAATCAGCGTTGTTGGCACTATGGCAGGCAGAGTTTAGTCGTTCTAACATCAGTACCACCGACGACTTCTTCCACATTGGTGGCAACAGTATCAGTGCGGTGAGACTCATTGGAGCCATTCAAAAGAATTTAGGCGTGACAGTGCCACTACGCGCTATCTTCGAACATCGCTCAATCAAAGCAATGGGTTCCATGCTGAGCGAGCTGTCAGAAGCACCAGAACAAGCTGATACGCTCGCGTTAATTGGCGATCCTGCACGTACTCACGCTCCTCTGACACCCGCACAAGCTGGTCTGTTTTTCATTGACCAATTTGAGAAAGGTTCATCGGCTTACCATATTCCTACGCTGGTAAAACTTACACCTTCTGCCAATATCAACATGCTTCAACGCGCGTTGGAACGCGTAGTCGAGAGACATGCAATCCTTCGAACACGTTTCACGTTGAACGAAAACCAAGAGCCCGTGCAGAGAATTACTGATTCGGTCCCTACACTTACTGTTCACCATACTGATGAGGCTCACACCTTGTCTCAGGTGATTCATCAACTGACAGAAGCTGACTTTGACCTCACAGAAGAAAACCCTGTGAGATTAGCCCTAGTCAAAGACAACGATGACACTTACCTGCTGATGGTATTTCACCACATTGCCTTTGACGGTTGGTCAGCAGATATCTTCCTTAAAGATTTGGCGACAGCTTACACCAAGCTAAAAGATGGTCATGACTCGGCACTACCGCAACTGCGAGCAAGCTTTGCGGACTATGCCGCGTGGAATAAAGCGGTACTCGAAAATGGCAGAATGCAGGCATTGGAAGATTATTGGATTCCACAGCTTACGGGATACCAGAATCTCGAACTCAGCACTGACTATGCTCGCCCTACCGTCTTTGAGTATCACGGCAACGAGTCAGCTTTCACACTGAGCGAAAAAGACTCAGGTGCGCTTCGCCAACTAGCAGAAGCGCACAGCGTAACCCTCAACACAATCATGATCTCGGCCTTTTATGTCGCACTTGCGAAGCTATCCGGACAACATGACATAGTGATTGGTACGCCATCTGACAATAGGAATCATAGCGACACTCAAGAGATTATTGGTCAGTTTATCAATGCATTACCTATAAGGTTCAATGCAAACGAAGCCATGACTTTGGCCTCACTATTCAATCAAACAAACGCCACAATGCTTGATGCGAAAACCCATCAAGACATGCCATTTGAAGCACTTACCCAATGTTTGGATGTCACCAGAGACACATCAAGACACCCGATATTCCAGGTAATGTTCAGCGTCCAGTCATTTGCCGGGAATGTGCAGGCACGAGAAGATCTTCCGTTTGAAGCCCCAGCAAATGAGATAGGCTCTCTTTTCCCGCAACGCGCGAAGTTTGATTTGAACGTGTTCATCGATGATAGTGCTCGTGCGCTGAGTGGCGAGTTGGTGGGCGCATCCGCACTCTTTTCGAAAGCAACCTTGGCGCGAATCGTGCACATGTATCGCCATGTACTGACTCATTGCATAGCCGCACCACAACAAACGATCGCAGAAATTGGCTCTCTGACGAAAGAAGATCATCAATGGCTATCATCAAAAGCAGCGGGGGCGGCCACTTCTCGAGACAACACGGAGTCAGTGATTAGCTTGTTTGAGAAACAATGCCTTCTCACACCAGATGCCGTGGCCTTGTATGAAGATAACCAGCAGGTGACATATCGTGATCTCAATGTTCGTGTGAATCAGCTGAGTCACTTATTGGTTCAGAATGGCATCGCACCGGGCGACCGGGTCGGCATCTACCTCTCTCGGAGTGTGGTGAGCACCGCCGCAATACTTGCAACACTAAAATCCGGCGCAACCTATGTTCCACTGGATCCTAGTTACCCTGAAAGCCGACTCGCTTTTATGGTCGACGATGCGCAAGTTTCAGCGATGTTCGTAGAGTCTTCTCTGCCTCGTTTAACCGCAAACGAAAACGTCACACACATCAGTATTGATCGCATTGATTTTCGTACTCTGCCAACCCACTCGGTCGACTTAAGCGACTATTCGACTCCCCTCTATGTGCTTTACACATCTGGCTCAACAGGCAAGCCCAAAGGGGTAATCGGAACACAACAGGGATTGATAAATCGACTTTACTGGATGTGGGAGCAGTACCCATTTGCAGAGAATGAAGTCAATTGCCATAAAACATCACTCAACTTTGTTGACCACGCGTGGGAGCTTTTTGGTGCCCTGTTGAAAGGTGTACCAACACTCACCATACACGGCCGGGACAGCAAGGATTTATTGACGACGGCAACAAAAATTGCCCAACACAAGGTGACAAGACTTGTCGTGGTGCCCTCGTTACTCGATGCAATACTCAGCTTACCGGAACACAGAAGTGCTGACTTTAACAGCATTCAGTGCTGGACAAGCAGCGGCGAAGTATTGCAGGCAAAGACAGTGAGTGCCTTCTATCAGCGCTACCCCGTGTCTACGCTTCTCAATATCTATGGCTCTTCTGAAGTGGCTGCGGATGTAACCTGTTTCGATACCCGCGAATTAAAAGGGTTTGATGGACAAGTCACCGCGGTGCCAATTGGTAAGCCGATTGCCAATGTTTCATTCATTGTCGCAGATTCCCAAGGAACCCCTTCTCCTGTCGGTACCGTTGGAGAACTCTACATCGCTGGCACTTGCCTTGCGCAAGGCTATACCCAGTCAGCGGCTACGGATGAGCGCTTCGTGACTCTGGATTGTCACCAAGATCGTTTGTTTAAAACAGGCGATCTCGTTAAGTGGAATATCCATGGTTCTTTGGAGTTTGTAGGCCGGACCGACTTCCAGATAAAAATTCGCGGTCACCGAATTGATATCGCCGATGTTGAATCCAACCTCCTTGCTATTGACGGGGTTGCACGAAGCATTGTAACCAGCGTAGACATTGGAGGAGACACGTCCTTAGTCGCTTACATCGTGCCAACGTCAGGCGGCGATGTCACACCCACAGACATCGACACACTGTTACGTGCACGACTGCCTGACTACATGGTTCCGAACTTCATCGAAATCTTGGATGCAATGCCACTGACGCCAAACGGAAAAATTGATCGAGCCGCTCTCCCTCTCCCGAGCACTCGCTCTTCTGTGATAAGTCAACAAGCAGAGGCACCGCGCACGGATGTTGAACATAAAATAGCGTCCATCTGGAAAGACATGTTTGCCACTGAAGAAGTCTGTATTAATCAGAGCTTTTTTGCAGCCGGCGGGAACTCGATTTCAGCAGTCAAGCTCGTCGCTATGATTGAGCAAAACCTTGGGATGACGGTGAGCTTGCAAACGCTGTTTACTAACCCGACGATCAAAGGCATCGCAGCGTCAGTTTCAGATAACAGAACACAAGCGATTCCGGTTATTGATACCGAGCACGCGCCACTTTCATTTGCTCAAGAAAGACTGCTATTTATTGAGCGCCTTGAACAAGGCACGGATGCATATCACCTGCCCACCTTACTGGCCTTGGCGCCATCCGTTGATGTTTCTGTTCTCAGTGATGCCATCACTCATGTGGTTGAAAGGCATCAGATCCTTCGAACTGTCATTTCCACGGATGCCGCAGGAAAGGACTATCAGCGCAGTATCTCTAAACCTTCTTTAATGACAAAGATAAATGCGAGAGATGACGAAGATATTCAAGAGTTGGTGGCAACGTTTATTGAAAAGCCGTTTGATTTCGAGCACGAGTGTCCACTTCGAATCGCATTTGTCCGTCAGGCAAACCAAAATTATGTGCTATTTGTTTTCCACCACATCGCTGTAGATGGTTGGTCTACCGATATCTTTATGTCGGAGATTTCGTCAGCCTATGACGCGTTGTTAATTGGTGAGTTTCCGACGTTACCTTCACTTGATATTCAGTATGCTGACTATGCTGCATGGCAAAGGCACACGATGGATGCGTCTGCCATTGACGAACAAGTCTCGTACTGGAAAGGTCAGGTGGAAGGTATTGATACGTTAGCATTGCTGACTGATCACCATCGTCCTAGCCATGTCGATTACCGTGGCGATAACATTCTTTTTGATTTGGACGAAGCCCTCTCTGCGTCATTGAGAAAACTGGCGGTAGAAAATGAAACAACGCTTTACACCGTATTGCTTGCGGGCTTTGCTAACATGCTCAAAACATTGTCTGGCCAGTCCGACTTTGTTGTAGGCACGCCTTCAGACAATCGCGATCACCCGCAGTTGCACAACCTGATCGGTTTCTTCGTAAATACATTGCCACTTCGCATCTCTGTTGCGGAAGAAACTTCAGCACGTGCACTCATCGGTGCACTCCACCATACGTTGGGTGAAGCCAAATCACATCAAGCTCTGCCGTTTGAAAAATTGGTAAGCGCGTTAAATGTGCCTAGGGACACATCCAGACATCCGTTGTTCCAAACAATGTTCAGTTTGCAGTCGTTTGGCCGTCATTCAGGAAATCACGGCGACAGTCAGTTTGGACAAATCATTCCAACAGGTTCATCGACTGAATCGGTCGCCAGATACGATCTAAGCCTGTTCATGGATGACAGCGAATCAGCCATTCAAGGACGGTTTAACTTTGCCGTATCGCTTTTCCGCCGCTCGACGGTTGAACACTTCAAACAACTGTTCGTTGAATCGCTAAAAACCCTCGTTAACAGCCCTGACTCAGGTTTGTCTCAGCAAGCTGTTTTAACGGACACTGACAAAGAGATCGTTTTCCAATATCAGAACGCTGCCGCTAAAACTGAGCACGCTTCTTCGTTGAAAACCAGATTCGAAGAATTGGTCGCGGAAAATCCTGAAGCCCCTGCAGTGGTTACCCCCGAAGGAACCTTGTCATACGGACAATTGAACGAGAAAGCCAATCAGTTGGCACATACGTTGATTGAGGTAATGGCATCAGAGAAGCAAGCGTCGAGATTGGTTCCTCTTATGCTTTCACCAGGCGCAGATGTCCTCATCAGCATCATTGGCGTATTGAAAGCAGGTTGTGCCTATGTGCCTGTCTCTCCCGACTATCCGAAAGAGCGAATCGCATTCATTTTGTCGGATACGGGCGCAAGAACTATCGTCACTGAGTCATCATTTGAAACGCTGTTGGCGTCAGTGTCAGATTCCACGACGCTCACAACAATCTTGATGGACGACCATCGTCAAGACACGGCCTCTAAGGTAAACCCTGATTGCAGCCTGCAAAGCGATGATCTCGCTTATGTCATTTACACCTCAGGTACCACTGGGAAACCTAAAGGCGTTATGGTCGAGCACCGCAATGTTGAGAACTACCGTCAGGCTGTCTCTCCATGGATGAGCACTGTGAACAATGTAGATTTCTCTACCAACTACTGCTTCGACTTAACGGTGACGACAACACTCATCCCTCTTCTGAGCGGCAAATCAGTTTGTGTCTACACAGGCGACATATTGGACACCAAGGCTTACCAACACCATTTGATGGCCAACCGGATTGAGATGGTAAAGACCACGCCAAGTCTGGCAAAAGCCTTGCTAAATGAGTATGACGGACAGCCTCTTTCCGTTCTCATGCTCGGTGGTGAAGCACTTGAAACCTCGACGCTGGAGAGCTTATCAGCGACAGCTAAGCTAATTCTCGATGAGTATGGACCAACAGAGACAACCGTTGGCGCGATGATTTCTCAGGTCCATCCGAAAAAAGATAAAGGCATCGGGTTTGCGTATCCGAATGTCAGTTTGCATAACCTCTCTCCATCAGGCATGCCTTTGCCTGTCGGTGCAAGGGGTGAACTCTATATCGGCGGAGCATCTGTCACCCGAGGCTACTTGAACCAGAAGACACTGACAGAGAAAAGCTTCTCAATGCACCCTGTTGGTAAGGATGACAGCATGGTCAGGCTCTACAAAACGGGTGATGAGGTTTCTTGGAACAAGGATGGATCGCTGCGGTATCTTGGTCGTGTTGATGAGCAGGTAAAGCTGCGTGGTTATCGGGTAGAACCTGCTGAGATTTCTGCTCACATACTTACTCTGAAAGAGGTCGAAGATGCCGTTGTAATGCCTATTGGCAACCCAGCCAGCCATCTCGCAGCATATATCGTCAAATCGCCAGAAATCGATTTATCGGAAGATCGCCTAAAACAGGTGCTTCGCGACGTGCTCCCAGAATATATGGTTCCAACATCCTTCGTGTTTATGGATAACCTGCCAAAAACGGCTAACGGGAAGTTAAACAAGGCGGCTTTACCTCAGCCTTCAAGAATCCAATCCCGAGGCCCGGTGCACCCCGTTACAGAAACCGAGAAAAACATCGCGCCTATTTGGCAGACGTTATTGAAATTGGAGGAAGTCTGCATTGAAAGCAACTTCTTTGAACTTGGCGGACATTCACTCCTTGCTGTTCAATTGGTCAATGAAATCAACAATGAACTGTCGCTTAGCCTATCGGTTCGAGAGTTCATTGAACGTCAAACCTTGCAGGACGTTGCTAAACGGGTCGATGAGCTACAACTGGCAAATGCGTTAGAGCGCGATCTAGACGATCAAGACGTCTTCACGGAAGAAGATTTCTTCTAACCGCAGGTTTAAAGGATAGTTATGAATATTGCGCAACACATTGAACAATGGCGAAAAGCAGGGATAGTGCTTTTCGTCAAGGATGGGAAATTGGGTGCTCGGTCTAAACCGGGTGCCATGACGCCAGACATTTCGCAACACATAAAGGCGAATAAAGACGCCATCATTCTGTTCTTAGAGCAACTTGATACAGAGAAGTTACTGTCTTTTGACGCTTCCGATGAGCTGCATGCCGTCGCATCTTTTGCACAGCAACGTTTCTGGTTGCTTCATCAAATTACAGGGGGTAGCCCTCACCACAATATGGCGTTCACACTCCCACTGGCCAACGATACACAACTGCCCTTGGTTAAAGAGGCGATAAGCATTCTGGTCTCGCGGCACGCCAGCCTTCGGACATATTTCTACACCGAGGAGGATACGCTGTTTCAAAAGATTGATGATCATTGTGTTCCAGGACTAACCATCAGAACCGTGAGTAATGACACTGCGCTATTTTCAGCCGTGAATGCTCATCATCAAACCACGTTTGACTTATGTCAGGCTCCGCTCATCAACTTGGCATTGTTTAAATCTGACGAAGGTCGAATCCTACTCTCGGTAGTCATGCACCATGCTATCGGGGATGACTGGTCAACGGCAATCCTCGGCAAAGAGTTTTTGGCAGCCTACCAAGCATTGGAGAACAATCGTCCTCCTGCCCTGCCTGAGATTAAGCATACATATGCCGACTACGCGCGCTGGCAACACAAAACGTTTTTTGACAAAGGAAAGCCCTCAAAAAGGCTTCAAGAGCATCTTAATTTTTGGCGACATGAGCTGGCAGATGCGCCGCGCGCGATACGGTTCCCCGTGGATGAACAAGCAGACAATTATCAATCCTATCAGGGTGAAAGAGCGACCCTCACCGTTCCCGATGCGTTAAGTCTCAAAGTGCGTAATTACGCAAAGCTAAACGGTGTCAGCATGTTTGAGTTAATGCTCGCGTCACTCAGTGCACTGATGTTTAAGTGGGCAAACACGCACGATGTTGTCATTGGCTCTGTCGAAGCAGGAAGAGAGCAGCAAGAAGTGATCAATATGATTGGCTGCTTTATCAACTTTCTGGCCATACGCACGCAATACCAAAACGATGACACTCTCGCTTCACTGCTTAAAAGTGTACAAACTACGTTTAGTAAAATACGAAAGCATCAAACGTGTCCCTTTGATTTTATTGTTAATGAAATCAACCCAGCACGAGGCGGAAAAAGTCCGCTCTATAACGTTTCTCTTCGTTATCAAAACATCCAGTTGCTGGACACTTCATCCCTCAATGGCGATACCACGCTGGACGATCTTTTACCGGATGCCGTTAACGCTCAACTCGACCTAATGTTTTCGTTTATTGATATTGGCGAGAGTACCGCGTTGTGTGTGGACTACAATACAGCGATGTTTGAGCCAACGTTGGCGAAGGCTCTCCTTGAGGACTACTGGAAGATCATTCTCACTTTCGTCGATAGCGACAACACGACAATCAGTAACCTCGCGCTAAGCAATAAATTACTGGCCTACTCAGAACCATCCACCTATCTTCTGGGTAATTTTTCCGTTGAACCGATGCAACCATCACTCGCGTTTTGGCACGATAAACTCGATTTTTTGCACCAATGGAAATTTGGACCTTTCAATCAGATACAACAAGAGTTGCTCAACCTAAATAGCGCGTTGTACTCAGACTTGACGGCAAACAGTGCCATTTTACTTATTTGGGAGAGCTGGCTCGTGGGCGGCCAACCGCTAGAGTTTGCTCAAACACAGAGCAGGCAACTTCTCCAAATCATCACCCAGCAGGCAAAGCACTTAAAGCGTTGTCATATTGTATTTGGCCCACTGTCATCAAAGGCGGCAGAGGCATACAGTCAGCAGATTGCTGAGCTCGAAAACGAGTTCGTCAGCCAATTGGCAAACATTAGTCACATTTCGGTCACCCCAAATTCAACGTTATCAGCGTTATATCCTGTCAGTAATGCGTTTGATGAAGACAGCTTCAAGTCCGCCAACATCGCCTACACACCCGAAGGCTATGCTGCGCTTTCTACGTCTATCATTCGAACCTTGTACCGTCCGAAAAAGGAACAAACCAAAGTTCTGGTTTTAGATTGTGACAATACACTCTGGCAAGGTGTTGTGGGAGAGATTGGCGCAGAAAAACTTGCGGTCACCGAACCGTTTAAAGCGATTCAAACATTGGCATTATCGCTGAAAAAGAAAGGTGTTCTTCTCGCTTTATGCAGCAAGAACGAAGAAATGGACGTGTGGAATGCCTTTGACCACACACCCGACATGCTTCTGGTCAAAGAGGACATTACCACTACCCGAATTAACTGGGCATCTAAGTCCGAAAACATCCGCGCTATCGCGGCTGAACTCAACCTTGGTTTAGACAGTTTTGTATTTATTGATGACGACCCAGTGCAGTGTGCTGAAGTCACCGCAAACTGCCCAGAAGTCCTCGTTTTGCAAAGACCCAAGCTGGACACCATTTCAACGTGGCTCGCCCATTTATGGGTATTTGATACCGCATTGGCTGATGAACTCGCGTCTGATCGCACTACACAATACAAACAAAACCAGAAACGAAACAAATATAAAGCGGCGGCAAAAACCTTCGCGGAATATCTCGCGTCACTGAACACTGTTATCACTTTCTCGCCAATCGAAGAAGGTAATTTGCCACGCGTGTCGGAGTTGAGTCTGAGAACGAACCAGTTTAACACCAGCTTACGACGATATGACGAAGCAACATTGGCAAAACGCTTCAACAGCAATCAGCTAAAAGGGTTTGTTGTCAGAGTCTCCGACATATTTGGCGATCTTGGCATTGTTGGTGCAGTTCTATGGGAGAAACAAGACACCCAGTTTTGCCTCGACAGCTTCCTGCTCAGTTGTCGTGCTATGGGCCGTGGCGTTGAGCATAAAATGATGGCGTACTTTGGTGCCATCGCCGGCCACCACACATGCACTATTCCCGTCGCCGTTGGAGAGCGAAATACGCCAGCGCGAAACTTCCTTTCACACATCGGCGTTTATCCCGAATCAACAGGAATCAGCGGAGACACCCTCGCACAAATTGAGTTCGATGCAACCAAAGCATCGAGCAACGCTTCAACGACGGCTAAAGGCACTAACGAAAACCAAAACGTAAAAGAACTAAAACTCCCCCTCTCTTCTTGGTCTGCAAGTGCCCTTCATTTCGACATGGCTAAAATTGTTGAAGCAAGCGGAAGTCACGCATCAGCGTTGGGGACGTCTAAAACGTATGTTGCGCCAACGACAGAAATCCAAAAATTATTGTGCGACGAAATCGCGGCGTTGCTGCAAATACCAAAAGTAGGGCTAAAGGATAACTTCTTCTCTTTGGGGGGGAATTCAATTCAAGCCGTGCAACTTCAATCCATCCTTACCAAAAAAGGCATAAGCTTCGCGTTACCTCTCTTGTTCGGCGAACACGATTTAGAATCTCTGGCGGTAAGTATTAAAGACGAGTCAAATCAGAACGCTCTACCGTCGGCCACGAACAATGTTGCCTACGATATCGGCTTTAATGATCACTGGCTATTTAGGCGGCCACAAAGGAACCATTGGAACGTGTCTGAGCTTTTTGTCGTGCGCGAAGACTTTGACCCAACCAATGCCAAAAAGGCCATCGTTGCCATCCTTCAACATCATGAGGGTCTGCGACGCGTATGGCGATACGAAGACGGAACTTGGCATCAACGCTATCAATCTTTGGAGGACATGAAAGACTGGTGGCTAGAATACGACTTTTCACATCTGGACTGCACTTCCCAAACGGTTGAATTGGAACAAGTCTGCACAGGGTTGCAAAAGCAATTAGACATTGAAAAACAGCTGTTCTACGTCGTTAGATTTAAACTAGGCGATGAAACCCCTGGCAGGATATTTCTCGTTTTTCATCACCTAGTTGTTGATGGCTATTCACTGGGTGTTCTCAAAGAAGATCTTATGCTGGCCTATGGTCAACTGACGGCGAGGCAACCCGTTTTACTCTCGAACACACAAACGCAATTAAATCAGTTTATAGAACACCAGTTAGCGCGAGCGAAAGCATCAGCTCCTGAGTATATCGAGAACTGGTTGAGTAAAGATTGGACGACGTGCGCGAACATCGATGATGTATCGCTTCGCAATGCGAACGAACATAGCCTTGTAGAACCCGAGTTGATTACTACGCAATTTGATGACGAACTCTCGGACCTGCTTGAGAGCGTCATCCAAAAAAACCGTTTCGATATAGAATCTCTGGTAATAAGTGCCCTCTCTATTGCCTATCAGACTTGGACAAAGGGAAACAAAGCCTTCCTCTGTATTACACGTAACAACAGAGCGCACGAAGGTTTCAATTTAAGTCGCACCGTAGGTTGGATCTCCCGATATGATTTCGTCTACCTTGACCAACCGCAGTCTCATTGCATAGAAAGCTACCTGAGCGTCGTATCAAAGCAGATTTCGGAGGCTGAAAAACCAAGTCAGGCTCTGCAATACGCAAGATTTAAAGACCCGCACTTAGCAAAGATGATTACACCCATTCCCGAACACAATATTGAATTTAACTATGTTCCGAAAGCGAATTCGGTAGAAGACGCCCAAGAGACGCTGGCACCTGAAAATAAAGGTAAGGAAGAAGGTCTGCATCCACCGACATTCGCGCCGTTTGGAAAACTGAGCTCGGAAAATGGCAAGTTAACCTTAGTGTGGGGATACAGCCCTGCCATGTATTCCAGAGAGGACATTCGCTTGTTCTCTTCACTACATATTCAACAAATTAGAAAACTCGCAAGAACGCTGCTTGATGGCAGCCATAAGTGATAAAGAAGGAGAATCGCTTGAAATCAGTCAACGCTGGGACGCTAACGAACAGTGATTGGTTTGTTATTCCATCACCAAATGCCAACGCGACAATGAGATTGGTTTGCTTCCCTTATGCGGGGGGAAGCGCGGCTAACTATCAAAGCTGGGTTAAACGACTCCCCGGATTCGTAGAGCTCGTTATTGTGCAACCTCCAGGGAGAGCATCAAGATTGTTGGAGCCAGCCATTTCAACAATGCCTGAAATGATGAAAGCACTACTGCCATTTGAGCGCGAACTTACCGAGAAGCCTTACGTCTTGCTTGGGCACAGTTTAGGGAGTCGAATAGCGTTCCAGTTTGCAATCGAAGTCATTCAAAGAGGGGGAACGCCTCCTCTCCATTTTATTGCCTCCGGAAGCCGCGCACCCCATACCCCAAAACTCAGCGAGCGGATTTGCGACCTGCCTGATGACGTATTTCTTGAGAAAATAGAGGCAATGAACGGCACACCAGTAGAAGTCATGCAAAACAAAGAGTTGATGTCATTACTGCTGCCAATGTTAAAAGCCGATTTTACCATTGCGGATAACTACATCGCTGCCAAAGAAGCTTTACCCTGCTCTATCACTGCATTTTCAGGCGACTCTGATACGCAAGTTACCAAGGAACAGTTGATTTCTTGGTCAGACCTAACGACACGCGATTTTAATTACGCATATTTTGATGGCGGGCATTTCTTCATTAATACGGATTATAAAAACGTTACAAATCTCGTTAGTGAAATTTTAGAAAAAGTCCATTTCCGATCAAAACTGACAAACACATAAAAATCCACAAGTCAAATAAAAAGCCATTACATTAAATTAGCCATTTAGGATCGACATGAACAATAAGTACACCCAATTATTTGAGCCTACAACGCACATAGAAAGAATAAAAAACAAAGACGACTCATCAATCGAAGATTTCGCTCATCTTGAAAATAGTTTACTTGACCAAGCTCAAATTGGTGTAGAGGACTACCTCCAATTTCTAGATAATAACGTCATACCTTTTACTATCGATGTGTCGTCACCACGATATATTGGCCACATGACATCCAGACTTCCCAACTTCATTCCTGAGATAGCCAAAATTATCACTAGAATGAACCAAAATGTGGTGAAAGTCGAAACATCAAATATTCTAACAAAGTTAGAACGACAGGTGCTGTACACATTTCATAAACTGTTTTTTGATTTACATTCATCTTGTTACCCTAGCAATATTCATGATGAAGCTTCAGTGTATGGAACGATCACCAGCAGTGGTAGCATTGCTAATATGACCGCAATGCTTTATGCAAGAAACAGAAAGCTCATTGAGTTAGGCATAACAAAATCCGAACTAAAGAAAAAGGGATTTCATAAGTGTCTTCAATTACTAGGGTTTAAGGAAGCCGTTATTGTTGGAACCCGGCTAATGCACTACTCATTCAAGAAATCCGCCAATATACTAGGCATTGGCGAGGATGGAATACTGTATGTAGACACAGACGACAATAATCGTATGTGTGTTGAGGATTTAAAGTCAAAACTCGAGACATGTGAAAAAGAGAATATCTTCGTGATATCGTTGGTCGGTATAGCAGGTGCGACAGAGACTGGCGCAATTGACCCTCTTCATTCTCTTCGTGAAATTTCAAACTCATATGGTATTCACTTCCATGTTGATGCAGCTTGGGGTGGTGGGTTTATATTCTCCGACAAGTACAAACATAAGCTCTCAGGCATTCACTCATCAGACTCCATCACTTTTTGCGCACATAAACTGTTATATTCAGCTCAAGGAGCAAGTATGTGCTTATTCAGAAACATGAATGATGCAGACTGTTATTCAACGACTGCAAGCTATCAGTCACAACCTGGAAGCTTAGATCTAGGTCAATTTTCTTTAGAAGGATCGCGAGCAGCCAATTCACTTCTTATTCACGCTCTACTTAGAATTGTCGGCAAAGAAGGCTACTCTTATCTCATAGAAAAGTCGATTCAAAATACCGAACACTTAAAAAACACGATAAGATCAGAAGTATCTTTCCAATTATTAAAATCATGTGATTTAAATATCGTAAACTTTAGGTATATACCTTCCAGATTACAAAACACTTTCCTTTCAGAAACTGACAATGCTGAAATTAACAAAATTAATGAAAAGATACAGGAGAGGCTATTTAATTTAAATGGCTGTTTTGTATCAAAAACTTCTCTCACTGAGCATAATATTTCGAAAGAGCCAATTACTGTTTTCAGGGTCGTCATATCTAATCCACTAACCACTACCGAGGACATCGACAGTGTCATTACGGCCATATTAAATGCTGCTAACGTTTTTGATCAGGAAAGCAAAGCCAACAATGTCGACCATTTTGTCGAGGAAAGTGCTGTGTGAGTTCATCATTCATTTTTAGAGCGCACATTGAAGATATTCTTCAAGAAGGAAACAGGAAGAGAACAATCAAAAATGAGTGAGCGTCTAATTGAAGAAATAGGTCTTTTTCAGGAGCATCGAGCTATTGGGGTTGAAGTATGGTGGTGTCGATTTAACAGCCTTCATCTAAACCAAAATCTGGGTTGCTCACTGAATATAGATATACCTGATGACATACGCCGATCAGTGCCAAAACGGCAAGCAGAATATATGGCCGGGCGAATTCTTGCGCGACAGGCCTTAGCCTCTATAGGTTCAAATTCTACTGAGGTCACACGAAACGTGGACAGGTCACCAGGATTTCCTAAAGGCATTTCTGGTTCGATTTCACACACTCGTGATCAAGCATTGTGTGCAGTAACAAGTAATAATGCTATCAACTTTCTGGGCGTAGATATCGAATATCTCTTATGCCACAAAACGGCAAACGACCTCTCCAACCACATCATGAATACAAGAGAATTGAAGTTTTTTGACGAGTGTAAACTGTCTTTTAGGCAGTTTGCGACTCTCGTATTTTCAGCAAAAGAAAGCGTCTATAAAGCCATTTACCCCTATATCAAAGACGTTATTGGTTTTGAAACGTCGGAGGTAATTGGGATTAGCGAGAAACATATTGAACTAGTGCTTGATGAGAGAATTGGAAAGCTGCTACCCCAGTATTCGACATTAAATTGCCAATTCAATATGACAGAGGATCACATCATCACTCTTGTTGCCCAGTAATCCTTTAGTATCGGTATTATCCAAAAACAATGTTACCTCTGGACCTCCCTTTTTGGTGATGGCAGTCCAAGGAAAGCCAAATGCTGTCTAACTCGAGTGTGTCTTTCACGTTGGTGATAATGCAGTGATATTTTTCCGAATTTACCTTTTCACAGGATGGTTAACCTCCGAACAGCGCAAAAAGCCGCTGACTCTAATCAGCGGCTTTTGGTGCGATAACGAACTCTCCGTTGGCTAGGTGTCTACTCGTAAGTTTCTATTATTTTGTAATGTTTCACTTATTGAAGAACAAAAAAGGCCAGCTTTAGTATTGATGGCACCATTAAATAAGAAGCTCACTGACAATACGCTCCCTTAAATTTGGAGAAGCAGGGAAAAGAGACTTCAACTCACCGTGATCCATCACCCAACAGGCATCGGCGATTTGCTCTATCAGTGAAAGATTCTGCTCTGCCACAACGAAGCTTCGTCCTTGTTTAGCTTGTTCGAGGATCACCTCCCCCATTCGCTCGATGTTTTCAGGTTGAACTCCCTCTGTTGGCTCATCAAGTAAAGTCAGCAATCCGTCTTCGACGACAGCTCGGCAAAATGAGACCAACTTCCTCTCGCCACCCGACAATTTCCCAGCCTGCACGTCATAACGTTTTTCTATGATCGGAAAAGCCTCAAGAAGGCGGTGAACAAGAGGGTTTTCACCCCACTTACCTGTCAGTGATAGATTATCCCGCACAGTCAATCCCCCAAAAACTGACTGTTCTTGTAATCCATGGCTAATTTGCTTTTGCTGTCGCTCAAAAGCATTCAAGCCCGACAGATCTTTTCCATTAAGGCATATATGACCTTTGCCGGGCACCAGCGCTCCCGACAAGAGCTTCATTAAAGTGGTTTTTCCCACACCATTGCGACCAGCAAGGCACACAACCTCTCCTTTCCCGATTGAAAAGTTCACATCCCTAACGATCGTAATATCGCCATACCCACCTGAAAGACCTTTCACATCCAGAATTTTGTCTGACATTACTTGGTTCCTCCTGCGTAAATGGCTCGTACTTCCTCGTTCTTACGAACAAAATCAAAGCTGCCAAAACACAACATAGAACCTTGATTCATCACAAGCACTTCGTCAGCCAATTTCTCCACCACTTGCATGTCATGCTCAATAATCACACAGGGTTTTCTCTCTCTGGCGATGTAATTTTTGATGATGTCGATGAGCGTTTTTGTCTCGACAGGTGAGAGTCCCGCACAGGGTTCATCCAGCAATAACAAGTCAGGTTCAGCAAGACAGGTCATCGTAAAGTCCAGCATTTGACGTTGCCCTACCGATAGCGATCCGGCCAAGACTTCACCCTGTTCAAGAAATGGCATCGCTTCGTAAAGCGCGTTTAAAGATGCAGAACGTTTTCCGTATTTGGCGACTCGGAATAATGATTTTTTATTCGAACGGCTTGCCCACATCGCCAAATGAATATTCTCTTCAACGCTTAGCGATGGGAACACACAAGGAATTTGTAATTTCCGACCTATACCCTGACGTGCAGCGTCATAAGGCTTACGTGGACTAAAGCGTTCTCCATTCCATACAAGCGTTCCGGAAGAAAGCGGCAGCACGCCAGTCATAGTGTTGAATGCCGATGTTTTTCCTGCGCCGTTTGGGCCGATCAGGCACTGAATACCCTTTCCACCCAACCTCATATCCAAGGACGATAGAATATTAACTGCTCCTATCGATACGGAGACATCATTGATGGCGAGCGTCACGCGCCGTTCAGGCGAGCAGGCATTAGGCTCCTCATCTGACTTGTCTTCCTCAATACGCTTTTTCGTCGCGGGTAACCAACCTAGCAAACCCTTTGGTAAAAAGAGCACTACAACAATGAAAATAGATGCGACTATCACTTCCCAGTAAGGGAAAGACGCTTTCAACTCACTGGACACCATTCCCATCACCAAAGCACCAGCAATAGGACCAACCAGCGTAAAACGTCCTCCCACTGCAGCCCAGATAACAAACTCTGCCGAAAGGAAAAAGCCCAGTGCCTGTGGCGTAACGATGCCCTGATGGACACTGTACAACGCGCCTGCCAACCCAGAAACCGCAGCACTTATGGCAAAGACAATACTTTTCAGTTGGTCACTTTTGTAACCCAGTAAGTCAACACGCTGTTCATTATCACGGATGGCATTAAGCAAAAGTCCGAATGGCGTATTTTCTAAATACTGAAGGGACAAAAGCACAACTGCCACTGCGCCTGCAATCACCCAATACAGGTTTTCGTAACGATCTGTTCCTGGAATGTCATTAATGCCATTAAGGCCGTTAAACCCGCCTGTGACACCATCAAAAACCAATGCTAATTGCGTTGCCAACATGGCAACCGCCAGTGTGATCAACGAAAAATACGGGCCGGAACTCGAAGTACGTGAGAACACCAGCTTTCCCAATGCGAAAGCTAACAGCGCCGGTACCAGAAGTGCCAAAACCAGTCCTTCTACGACACTGAACACCGATGCCTGCTCAACATTCACATAACCATAAAGATACGCGCCCAATCCAAAGAAAGCGGCTTGGCCAAGCGGTAAGAAACCTGCCTGCCCCCAACAAGACGCGACACTCAATGCTGCGAGTCCGAAGATTAAATAGAGACCAACCTCATATGCAGTAAAGCTATCGATAAACAGAGGCAGTGCGAAGATAAACGCGATCGCGTAAAAATTAACGTTGCGAAATGATGCCATTGGGTTTCCACCATAAAAAGAAAATCGACAGCAGAAGCACACCTGTATAGCCGACGACCTTGTCGAACAGGTTGGAGAGGGACTGATCTAAGCCGCCAATCATGCCGCTTCCCAGAATCAGGCCTTCAACGCTGCCGAGGCCGCCAATCACAAGGGCGAAAAATGAGGAGAGCAAGTAATCCAGCCCCATGTAGGGGTCGACTCTCACCAGAGGTGCAATCAAGGCACCGGCGAGCCCTGCCGTACTGACACCGAAAACAAACGTGTAAAAGGCAACGCGTTCAGTGTTTATTCCCACCGCCTGCGCCAGTGCAGGGTTGTCTACCATCGCACGAATTTTGAGGCTGGCAGGGCTTTTTCTGAACCACAGGTAGATGCCTGTCATCAAGGCGGCAATCAACACCACCAAGAGCAATCGATAAACTGGGTAATCAACACCAACAACATCGACGGTGCCTGGCAAGTATTGAGGAACGTTTTGGTACTCCCTACCAAAAAGAGCCTCAATCCCTTTTCGGATGAGCATGGCTACACCCCAAGTTGCCAACAAGGTGTCAAACGGCCGCTGATAAAGGTGCCTGATGAGGCCCTTTTCCATGAGTGCACCGACTAAAGCACTCACAATGACAGCCAAAAAAAGGCCCGCAGGCCAAGGCAGTGACCATTGACTTGCGAGCAGCGCGCTATAAGCGCCAAGCATGACAAACTCACCATGCGCCATGTTCATCACACCTAGTAGTCCGAACACAGCGGCAAGGCCTGTTGCAACTAAAGCCAACACTGAGAGGCTGTAGATGACGTTCAAAATATACAAGGTCAACACATCCATGTGCGTCACTCTCTCCATTAACTGCAGGTACTGCCGCTAGGCACGTTTTCAAAGGTTTCAACAACGCGGAATCTGCCATCTACGGCTTCCGCAAGATAGATATCTTTATCAACATGTCCCTTCGTCAACGTCATGTTCCCGCGAGGAGAAGAAAATGACGCGCCCTCAGAAGCGCTGGCAATTTTTTCAGCCGCTACGCCTTTTGCTTCGTTTGCCAAGGCTTTGAAGAGATAGACACCGTCATAGCAGGACTCACCTAATGCATTGAGTGCAGGTGCATCACTGCCAAACTTTTCGTAGTAGCGCTCAGCAAATGCGGCGGCTTTTGGCGAGTTAATGTTCTGAAAATAACCTGATGAAGAGTAAAGTCTTGCAGCATTTTCTGCCCCAATACCTGCTAGGGTATTTTCTTCTATTAAGGTGCCCAATCGCAGGGCTTGCTTGTCCAAACCGAAGTTTGCAAATGCGCGGTTAAAGCTCACTGATGCACCACCAACCAAAGTGATCAGTACTGCATCAGCGCCACTGGCTTTGATTTTTGCCAAGCTGGAGTCGAAGTTATCGGCTGAAAATGGCAGATATTCCTCACCGACTACCTCACCACCTGCTGCTTTAATGTATTCTTTCGCCGCAGCATTCGAGTCACGTGGCCAGTTGTAATCATTACCAATCAAATACCATTTACTGACCTTGTTGTTTTTTGCTAACCAAGGAATGACCGGTGCCAATTGCTGCGCAGGGGTCTCACCGAGTACATAAGTTCCCTCTGCGCATTCACCACCTTCATAGATTGGCGTATAGATGTAAGGCACCTCGCCTTTGAACAAGTTGGTGAGTGCACCTCGCACAGCACTGTCATGCATGCCAATAAACGCATCCACTTTTTCGCCTTTGTACAGGCGCACCGCATTTTTCAGCGCATCGGAAGGAGAACCGCCAGCATCGGCATAAAACACTTCAACCTGCTTGCCTAAAATGCCACCCGACTTATTGATTTCTTCAACCGCCATTTCTGTGCAGTTTTTACAGGAGGGGCCAAACAGACCCGCGGGGCCTGATTGGGGAATCATCACACCGAGTTTAACTGTCTCCGCAGCGAGAGTCCGGGTTGAGACAAAAGTCGGTGCAATCGCTGCCAGCAGCGCAGCACTCATCGACGAAGTTAAAAATTCGCGTCTTTTCATTGTTGTGTTCCTTACATCTATGAAGAGTGGATCAGGGGCGTTGCGTAAAGTTGAAGACTGACTCCAGCGCTTCCGCGATCGATAGCAACCGCTCATCGCTGTTGAAAGGTCCATCAATTTCGATACCAACAGGCAAGCCGTTATGGGTTAAACCTATGGGTAGGCTAATTCCCGGGATCCCTGCATTACTGCCCGGATCGGTGTTGTGAATGAAGGTTGGAAAGGTAGGTAGGCGTTCGCCATTAAGTTCAACGGTTTCATCATCACCAATAGGCGCGGCAGGCAGCACAGTGGTTGGGAAGATGACAGCATCCACGCCTTGCTTCGAGAAATAGTCTGCGTAGGTTTGTTGGAGTTTAGGACGAACCACATTAACAGCTTCTCGATACACGGATTCTGGCATCGCGCCATCAGACATCAGCGAAGCCATCAATCCACTCACGTCAGGGCTTAAAGCATGATCAGCGACGTCTTTAATACTGATATGTGATGCATGAGCGGTAAGATAGGCAGGTAAGTCCTGCATAAATTCATAAAGCGCAATCGGGAAACTGCAGGCTTCATCAAGTTCACCAACATTGGGAATATCCGCCTCCACCAAGGTCACGCCCGCATCAGAAAGTTTCTTTAAGGCATCTTCAGATAATCTGGCGACTTCAGGGTCTAGATTGTCAAAGAAATAGGCTCGGGGAACACCCAGCTTGATAGAGGAAAAACTCGCTACTTCATCAATGGCGGAATCGTTTTTACCCGCCATGATGGCATCCAAGATTCGACAATCCTTGACAGTATTCGCCATTGGACCTGCCGTATCCCGGGTATGGCTGACAGGTACCAGTCCTTCTGATGGATAGCGCATCATAGAAGGTCTAAAGCCAACGATCCCACAAAGTGCAGAAGGTAACCTTACGGAGCCTCCTGTGTCCGTTCCAATGCCTGCTGGCATAATGCCAGCTGCAATCGCCACAGCGACACCACCGCTGGAGCCACCGGGGATCCGCTCTGTATTCCACGGGTTTTTCGACGCGCCGCTATATCCATTGTTGGTCGTAATACCAAAGGCCAGCTCGTGCATGTTTCCCATGCCACCCACTAAGGCACCACTGTTCAACAGCCGCTCAGCCACGACGGAAGCACTGCTGATATTTCCCGCTAATGCTTTAGTCGCAGCAGACGCAGCAAGAACACCAGTCTGAATGTTATCCTTGAAGCAAAGTGGGATGCCATTGAGCCCTTCACCTGCTTTTCCACTCTGGTCAACGTCCCTAGCTGCCTTTCGAAGCATCTCCCAGTCAACCGTAATAAAAGCGTTAAGGTGTTTCAGACTTTCCGCGCGCTCGATAACCGCGTCGATGTAGGATTCGCAGGTTAACTCACCCGATTTAAATGCTGCCTGCAGCTTTTCTAACGTAAACGGTACATCTCTCTTATCCGTCATCTCTTGCTCCTGAGAATTATGCTTCCTTTCCCTCTCAGCATGAAACGAGCACGAAAAAACCGCCATCCTCAACAATGAGGATGGCGGCAAAGACGTGAACTCAATTACTTCCCAGAAGGGGTTTCTGCATTGCGGATTGTCAGCGCTGGATTATGGGCAAAGAAGTTGTGTGGCATGATGTGTACCGTTTTCCACTCAGTGGACATCACAGGCCAATCCTCCATTCTTGGAATGTGATGAAAGCCAGCCGTAAACCAAGTCACGATATCTGCATTCATCAGGGAGCGGTCTTCTTTCACCCACTCTGCCAACGTGTCCGAGCCATCACTTTGCACAGCATATTTGCCTCCGGCGTAGCGCTGGTCCGGATCATAAACCGTGTTCCAAACGGCATATTGGATGTAGGCATTTCGCCTCATTGGAGGATCATTTTCAAAATCGAATGGCCCATAAGCCACCGAACCATGGTGTAGCATGTAGCCTGGTTTATGCCCCAGATACCCGTCGCGTTTTGCATTACTGATATGCAAGTATCTTGGCTTAGCGGTTGAGGTTTTGTATCTCGCATCCAGCTCAGAGTCGAGCATGGTGTGTTTCACTTCCCACATTGAGCGTCGCGGTACAGCAGGATCAACAGAGGCAGGAACAATGTCCATCGTTGCCGCATGGTTCACTGGTTGATCGATATCGAAGTCAATCCGGAAATTGAAGTAATGATCATGATTCGCCGCGACTAAATTTGGGGCAATCAGGGTGCCGTAGCGGGTATCTTCCTTGTAGGTTTCGCTGTCAGTGTTCACCGAAGCTACCCCTTTCACCGCATCGAGACCGGATGCGCCAACTTTGACATACAGTTGGCCATCTTGCTTCAAACGGTAATCAATCAGGTAGTCGTAGTTGCCCACTTCAGATGCAGTGCGAATCACCAATTCCGTTTCAGGACGCCCTTCGACAGGGACAAACTTATCTGGACCTTGCTCAAAGACTTCGTAATGACGCCATGCAGGATCGCCAATATTGCGCTCAAAAATACAAATCGCGTTAGGAATTTCGAGTGGATTACCTTGGTCATCCGCAATCATTGCGGGTAAGAACGTCGCATAAACCGGGCAATCAATGCCGGCCTCAAGTGGTGTCATAAACAGCCCAAACCCGTATTCACCACTGTCCATATAGGTACGCCAGTACCAGCCTTCTGTCGGATCCATATAGGGAACGAAGACTTCTGACAAATGCGCTTGATAGATAATCGGACGCCACGTGCCTTGGTCGTTCACGTCGATATTTGAAACCACCAAACCTGCGCGTTTCTCGGTACGGAAATTCAAACGCCAGATGTCCCATTCAAGGTGACTCCCCTCAATGGTGTAATTCGGTTCACCCGTCTGAGTCACAACCGCCGGATTTGTTTTAGGTCTTAGTGGAACCCTTTTCGCCACTTCTTCCTCGGTGTAACCCCAGTCGTCAGCGGGAAGCGGCACTGCGCCAGTATCAATGATTTCTACGACTTCTTTTTTGCCAATGTCATAGGTGGCAAATAAGCCCTCAATAGGCTTCGCGTAATAATTTGACCCGGTAGGGAGGACATAACATGGCACCTTCATCAGGCGCGAGTTTTCAAAGGCTTCTGTGAAGAAATTACCTGCGGTTAGAGGAAGACAAAAGACATCGTCTGGTTTCAAACCACGTTTGGCTAACCCTTTTTCCATGTCTGGATGAGAAGTCGCGCCGGTCAATGCACCAATAAACTCTTCAAACAGGATCATGGGTTGACCGCTGCCCTTGATAAGTTGATTAGACTCTACTTTCTTCTGAGTGATGTTGACCACCGCTTCATAAAAACCCTCAGGTCCAGTCATCACCACTGTGGCACGTCTATCCAAGGGTTGGCCTTTTTTCCACGCCAGAACTTTCTCTTTTGGCGGCTCTTTTAAATCAATGAGAGGAAACAGCGTATTCTCGTCGGCTAGCTCAGAACCACGCAGAATGCTTTGTATCGATTTATATTCTTCGGCCGTCAGGCCATCCAGCGGGTGGGCACTCAATGGCATCGATAGCAATGCCACCAAAGCAAGAGGTAGAAATACAATCCTTTTTATCCTCATCTCTTATCTCCTTTCATCCTTTTCACTTTCAGGGTGTTTTTACCTTAAAGGTTGAAGGATTTTTCTTCTTGGTACTGGGCGTCAGACCCGTTGGAGGTCAACGACAGGAGAACAGCGGATTGCAGGGAATCCGCTGTTGGGGGCCTACCGTTTTAGTAGTGGCGCAGACTCAGCGACCCAAGCTATTAATGCTGCCTGATGGGGTTGGCATTCCTGCCCACCCATTCCGCCAACAATCGGTAAGAAGGGGTCTTCAAGCTCCGTTTTCAAGCCGCTTAACGCCTCCATGACTGCCAAACCACAGTACGGCACATAGGCTGTGGAGTAGCCGCCTTCATGAATACACAGCAAGTGACCGTGACAGAGCTTCTCGGCAGCAGCCACCAAAGACTCGGTCATGTATCTATAGGTTTCGCTCGTCGCCATATTGCGGCCAAGCGGGTCAATCGCACTGCCATCAAAACCGGATGACACAATGATCAGTTCAGGTTGATAAGCTTCCAGCGCGGGAAGTACAACATCTTCAAAGGCCTTGCGATAAGCCCCATCACCAGAGCCCGGAGGTAAAGGAACGTTGATATTGTAGCCTTCACCCTCACCCTTACCGCGTTCTTCCAATGCACCAGACATAGGTGGGTAAAAGTTATCCTGATGAATGGAAATAGTGAGCACACCTGAGTCTTGATAGAAAGCGCCTTGCTGGCTATTTCCATGGTGAACATCCCAATCAACGATGGCTATACGTCCCATACCGTGGACATCCCGGGCATAATTCGCCGTGATAACGCCATTGCCAAAAATACAAAACCCGCGCCCCATTTCAGGTTCTGCATGATGACCAGGCGGACGAACCAAGCAATACGCATTGTCGACGTGCCCTTCCATCATCCGATCCATCGCCTCTAAACAACCTCCCAAGCTCATCAGGGCTATTTCATAACTACCTGGACCAAAGGGAGTAAGCTCGCCAGCATCACCGCCATTGGCATCACTCATTTCGCGAATGCTATCGATGTAGGCTTGAGTGTGAAAACTAAGCAAGTCGTTATTATTAGCCAGTCGCGGGGGAATCGTGGTTAGAGAATCAGCAAGTCCTGCCACATTCAGAAGATTAAGCAAGCGTCGCTTCGTTTCCGCATTCTCCGCATGCTTATCGGGTTGAATAGTGAGTCCAGGTGGCAGAAAAGCAGCGGCTTCTCCGGTGTTATGCCAGAAGTAGAGTTCGTGTGTCACCAATCCAGTCTTTCTCATCTTGCTCCTCCTTGGATAACCTGATCAGTCATTTGAATCAGGTGATTAACCAACAAGCTAGGAGCTAGAAGCAGAACCTTGAATGATGCAAATGCATTGTTTTACATTTTTTCAGAGGGTTTCCCTGATGGTGTATCAAATAAGGGAACGGTATTTTTCCACCAACTCAACTTTGTTTCGAATGCCAAGTTTCAGGTATATGGACTGCAGGTGATTGCGTACCGTCGTGGGTGCCCGGTTAATCTCCTGGGCAATTTCCATATAGGTTTTCCCTTTTGCAAACAGCTCGGCAACCTGTGCTTCCCTTTCGGTCAATTCAGATAGCAAAGATGAAGGGTAAGCCCGCAAAAACCAGTAACTGTCTATCGATTCAAATGTCAGGGTGAAATGTCTTCCTTTCCATGACGAGATATTCCCAAGCACACTTTCTTGAATCTCTTCCGGTAAAACGCATCCATCCCAGTCTGGGTAGTCTCGTTTGAGCAGTTCAATAAAACCAATCGACGGTGTATTCAGCATAAACCCACTGTCAAACATCGCTGCTTCCAACACGCTGTTTGCCTGCGCACTTTGGTTGGTCAACACCGAGAATTCAAGGCAGTGATTGAGGCTAAGTACAATGTGGGGCATGACAAGGCGAAGGCAATTTCCGTCTTGTGGTTCAAACGCTGCACCTTCCCTATTTCGATACAGCGAGAGAAAATCCACCAGCAAACTCTCTCCCATGTTCCCTTTCGCATCCAGCAAGAGTTCAGGATCGACTTTCATGAACGAGAGCACTTGGTGAATGTCGTGCTGCCAAAGAAAATCACACAATGCCCCGCTCATTGTTTCGAGCTGAACCTCTGACATAAAAGGCGTGGTGGCATCGTTGTAGAGACTTTCTGCAATGGTGTCGCAGTCAGCAATTTTCTGCCATTGCTCAAAGTAATCTTCTGGTAATTGAAACAGCGAATTGCCGTGTACTTCAGGCGTATCAGAGAGTTCGGGAAAAAGAGCGCGTCCCCACCATGCGCTGTCAAAATGAATAAGCTGACGAAGCTGCGTAATGGTCCATTGCTTGAAATCACCAGGCTGCATATGGCTGGATGCCTGATAAAGCAGTGCGACAAACTGCAATATATCTTCAGTCGTTGAAACGCTTTTCCCCTTCATCAGCCGTTACTCCATGGCCATTCGATTCGCTTTAAAAGCTTATATCCAAACCAACGGATTATGTAGGAAGCGGCAGAAGGTGGAGAGTTAACAAGTCAGGATAAGCAGGACTAGAGTCTGCTGACCCTAGCCTTTCATTTGCTCCAGTCGGGCATCCAACTTTTCCATCACACGAAGGAAGTCGCGGTACTCAACGGTATCAAGTACATCAATAAGCTCAGCTTCCCAACCCAGCGCTTTGGGAGCGATTTTCGCATAGAGATCACGGCCTGACTCACTGAGCGAAAGGAATGACACACGGTTGTCTGTGCTGTCTTTTACCTTCAGCAAAAGACCTTTTTCTTCAAGCAGTTTGACCGCGCGGGAGACCCGGGATTTATCCATAAAAGTGAGATCACCGATGTCTTTGGCGTTCAGTTTTTCGTGCTCAGCCAACCGAGCAAGAATCCGCCATTCGGGAATAGAAACATCAAACTCTTCCCGATAGATTTTCGAGCAGGCGTTACTGATACCATCAGCCAAATTCACCATCCGATAAGGAAGAAACTGGTTGAGCATTAATGTGCGATGTTTTTTCTGTGTCATTCCTAATCCTGTAAAGCGTCCCAGACTTCCCGATCTTTCTCTGCGGTCCAGATCTCGGGCCAGTCCTTACCTTCAAATTCGTCCCATAATCGTTTTACATCAAACGGTAAGCAATGCTCAAATATCGGCCATGCGCCAAACTTAGGAGCGAGCAATGTGTGGGTTTCCTCGAATGCTTCTTTCAGTGTTCCACCGCGCTTATGCACTGCTCCGACGGTGTCCAACATACCCGTTAAGAAGCCGCGGGTTTGCTCAATCGCAGCATTGACTGCATCGTTACCCCGCGCCACCGCGCCGCGCCCCCCGACTAATATATCAGCTTGATATGACTTCACTTTATCCAGAGTTTGAGATGACCAGTCAAAGTGGAAGGCATCCCCAGTGTAAAGTGCTGCCTGGGCCTCAACCAAGTCCCCTGCAAACAGTATTTTTTGCTTAGGTAACCAAGCAACAATGTCTCCTGCAGTATGCCCTCGGCCACAATGTTCAAGTACCAAGCTTCCGCGATCACCACCGAGCGGGATTTCAATGCGGCTGTCAAATACAACGTCCGGGTGCGTTAAACCCGGAATGCCCTCTGGCTCTCTGAACAAGCGAGGCATACGCCCGAATTCACTTTCCCAATCCTGCTGGCCACGTTCTTCAATAAGCATTTTCGTGCTCTCATGCGCAATGATGGTTTCCGCGTTAAAAGCTGATGCGCCTAATACCCTCACTGCATGGTAATGAGACAAAACCAAGTATTTCACAGGCTTGTCCGTATGCTCTCTCAGCATAGTCAGCCAGTCCTGAGCAGCTTTGGGGGTGGCTCTTGCTTCAAAGGCGATAACGAAGTCTTCTGCTTCTATCGCGCCTACATTGGGATCACCCTCTGCCGTTAACGCGTAAACGCCTTCGGCTAATACCTCAAGTGTTTCCTGTTTTTCACCTAAGTCGGCGGATGATGCGAATGGTTTCGTTGCCATGTTGGTTCCTTTAGCGTGATTGACTTCCTAAAACCAAGATAGCAAATACTCTCACGTGAGATTTACAAATATCCATAAATATATCAAATATAAGACACTAAAATTTTCACTCATCAATGAGAGAGATAAAAACACAAGGTTAAATCTTTAATTTACAATGCATTAATAATTTAAGACAAAACAGGCTTATTAATAAAGAGCTAGATCCTCCCAAAATTGAAACAACATTTTCTTGATTCTGTCGTTTAATCACCTCTAAATTTATTCTTACATGAGAACATTTTTAGATGGATTTTTATGTTATCAACTTATACCAATCCGGTTTATTCCTATTCGAGGAGTAAAGACCAACAATCAGGCACAGTGACCCATCACAAGGTCGTGATTATCGGTGGCGGGCCAGCGGGCTTATCCATGGCTATTGATCTTGCAAAGCAAGGCGTCGAGTCCGTCATACTCGATGACAACAACACTGTCAGCGTAGGGTCGCGGGCCATTTGCTTCGCCAAACGAACACTCGAAATCATGAATCGGTATGGCTGCGTAGAGCGGATGGTTTCAAAAGGCATCACATGGAAAAAGGGCAAGGTTTTTTTTGGTGACGAAAAGGTCTATGAGTTCGACCTACTACCTGAAAAACACCATAAGTTCCCAGCCTTTATCAACCTTCAACAATATTACTTTGAGGAATATCTGGTCGATGTGATTGAGACGCTATCAGAGGTCGATCTTCGCTGGAAAAACAACGTTCAGGTTGTTGATGCGCAAACAGACATCAACCTGCTAACCGTCGACACACCCGACGGCACTTATCAGATTTCCTGTGATTATCTTATTGTGGCGGACGGCGCAAACAGCCCTATTCGCACCAAGCTGGGTTTGGAAAGTAAAGGACAGGTTTTTCAGGACAGATTCCTGATCGCTGATGTGGTCATGAAAGCCGATTTTCCTACTGAGCGCTGGTTTTGGTTTGAACCACCCTTCCACCCTGAGCAGTCCGCATTATTACATCGTCAGGCCGACAACGTTTGGCGCATCGACCTGCAACTCGGGTGGGATGCAGACCCCGAATGGGAAAAGAGGGAAGAGAACATTCGTCCCCGTATCGAAGCCATGTTGGGCCCAGACAAACACTTCGACCTGGAGTGGGCAAGTGTGTATACCTTCCAGTGTCGGAAAATGGATGACTTCATCCATAAACGGGTGATTTTTGTCGGTGATGCAGCACATCAAGTCAGCCCTTTTGGTGCACGCGGCGCAAACGGTGCAGTCCAATCTGTTGAAAATTTAGCTTGGAAGCTATGCCGGGTACTGAACCAAACGGCCTCTCCCTTGTTGCTTCGTACCTATAATGATGAGCGACAGTTCGCGGCAGAAGAAAACATCCTGAATTCGACCCGCGCGACCGACTTCATCACCCCCAAAAGTACCATGAGCAAGGTGCTGAGGAATGCGACACTGGAACTGGCAAAAAACTACCCTTTTGCGCGTCCACTGATTAACAGCGGCAGATTATCGACACCCTGCACATACCGCAATTCAACGTTAAATACGCCTGACAGGGACACGTTCAATAATGTGTTGATTCCGGGTAGTCCAATCCTAGATGCGCCTGTAAACAAACACGAAGTTGCTTCCTGGCTTCTCGATTGGGTGGGCAATCATTTCGTACTTATGGTGGCAGAAGGTAGTACAGAACAGGATAAGCTTCTGGCTGAATTGGCAAAGATTACCGATTTAGAGGTACTACTCATCAGCCACGATCAGCAATCTGCAAACCTCCGAGGAATCACTCAACTGACAGACACACAGGGATTGCTCCACCAGAGATATGACTTATCTGAAGGTACGGCTTATCTCTTTCGCCCTGATCAAGTGATCACCGCACGCTGGCGACAGCCGGCAATTAACGACATAACAGAAGCCATGCAGCGCGCACTTGGTCACCAACTGGATGAAGCACAATGAAATTGAATATCGAGCCGAATTTCACCGATGGAGATGCATTCTATGCAGCACTCGCCAACATTTATAACTCTCTTCCTCCGGAAGAGGTCATGACAGTAAACGCCAAGTTGGTGTTGCTTCTCGCCAACCATATCGGCGAACAAGAAATTCTGGAACAAGCCATCGTGGCTGCGAACCAATAACTCACTCTACCGGCTTATTTCAGATACGCCTTATACCCAAATAACCTGAGGGAAAAATCAGGTTGTTTGGGTATATCCCTCTCTCATCAGTGGGTCAGTACTTTATGAATCAGCTGCGTTCTCCCCCTCACATTGAGCTTTTCAAAAAGATGCTTCATGTGAGTCCTTACCGTCGTGAATGAGACATTATATCGTCGGGCTATTTCCTTATCAGACAGCCCTTGTATCACCGCTAAACACACGTCCACTTCACGCGCGGTCAGGTGATACTCTTCCACCAGAAAGTCTTCATCCATCCCCGATGATGCATTGATGTCCGGGATAACATCGGGTCTGACATCTTCTTTAGAAAAAGCACCAGGTCTTGCTTGCTTCATGGCATTGGTGAAAGCTGCGCCCATTGCACTAACAATTTCCACATCTCTTTTGGTGAAATCATTTCGTCTGCGACTTCTCCAGATCCTGATATCGCCGATGTTCTGGCGACCATCATGGGCATGGAAATTCAACCCATAGGTGAGCCCATCAATAGACAGGAAATCGTTGAAAAACTCAGTCTGTTTCAACGCACTGTGCGGCATGATTTGACTCACTGCTGTTGCCTGTTTACGTTGCTGCAGCTTGGGCGTAATAGGATCGTGATACTGAAAATAGCTTTCATAGTGGGAAAGATTGTCGTCAGACATATTTATCGCCACGCGATGAGAAAAGCCGCACCGCGGCCCGTCCCATACATAGGAAGCAAAGTAATCAGCATCAAGAAGATCCAGCAAGCATTTACCCACTTGCTGGCGCATTTCCGAGCATTCCATGCCCGCATTCAAACACTCTGCAATCTGGAATACTGCATGAGTTTCTCGCATAGACAGGTTCACAACGTCCCCCTGTTACACAAATTTATCCATAAAGAAAATTAGGTAAACCCAGCGCCAAAGCGGGGATGAAAATAATGGCGAAAAGCCTCACCATATCTGCAACCCAAAATGGCATCACACCGCGAAATACCGTGCGATTATCAAGGTCCTTGAACATGCCGCTCAGCACAAAAACGTTCATGCCAACCGGCGGCGTAATTAAGCTGATCTCCGTGACCACCACAACCACAATGCCGAACCAAATCAGGTCAAAGCCCATACTTTGAACCACAGGGTAAAACACAGGAACGGTCAACAGCATCATCGACATACTTTCGAGCACAGTGCCAAGCATCAGGTAAATCACGATGATCATTAAAAACACTAGCATGGGCTGAAGATCCTGAGTGGTCAGGAAATGCACCAATCCCTCAGGAAGACCCGCACGGTTGATAAAGTTGGAGAAAATCAACGCGCCCAGCACGACAAAGAATATCTTTGCGCTCATCACCGCCGTTTCAAAAAGGACTTCTTTCAGCAGCTTTCTAGTGAGCAGATCACGCAGATAAACGATCACCAAGGCACCAAAACTCCCGATACCTGCGGCTTCGGTGGGTGTGAAAATCCCCAGATATATCCCACCCATAATGATGGTGAACAAAGAGGCAATACCGGCAATACCTTTGTAAGCCTCCCGCTTCTGCTGAGACGTCATTTCATGCCCACGGGGTCCTGCTTCTGGCGAGCGCCACACTACGTACTTCACCGCCGCCAGATACAATAAAATTCCCATCACCCCCGGCACGAAGCCTGCCGCAAACAACTCACGGATACTTTGTTCCGTCAAAATACCGTAAATGATCAAAGCCACGCTGGGAGGAATAAGGATGCCAAGCGTCCCCCCAGCGGCAATACAGGCAGACGCCAGGCTGTCGGCATAACCGAACCGACGCATAGAAGGGATAGCCACCTGACCCATCGTTGCTGCCGTTGCCAGACTGGATCCACAAATCGCGGAAAAACCGCCGCACGCCGTGATGGTCGCCATGGCCATACCACCGCGGTGGTGTCCCACCAGCGCATTAGAAGCCCGAAACAATTCAACAGACATCCCTGATCGGCTGATTAAGTTACCCATCAAAATAAACAAGGGGATCACGCTCAACGCTGGGTCTTGTAAAGTATCGACAATTCGGCGGGCACTGATCGTCAAGGCAGCAGTGAAATTGAAATCCAGTAAAGAGGCATATCCTACGACGCCTACCAGTGTCATGGCGTAAGCCAAAGGCATTCGCAGGACACACAGCAGCAAAACAATCGTGAGTCCAATCAGGGCACTAATCATGACGCTCACCCTCCAAGGACTCAACATGGCTATCTAAGGTCGCCGTTGAGCAGATCCCTCTGAACAAAAAGGCAAAAGCACTCAGCAGCAAGCAGAAAGCAATCGCATACATCGCCCAAGAGGCCGGAATTTCTAGGTACTCTGTTACCAATTGCTTTCTGTCAGCACGTGCTGCCAATTTATGGACGCTCATCGCCAGATAGATGCAGCCAACACTGAGTCCAAGGGAATAAATCCTCTCAACCCACTTGGCAAACGCCGGACTGATGGCATCCGTGAGTAAATCCACCCGGATTTGATCATCTTTAAAAACAAGTAATGGCAACATCAGCATGACCAATACCAACAGCATGAAGCCGGTCAATTCGCTGCCACCCAAGATAGGAGTGCCGAGAAGGTATCTGCCCAACACATCAAGGACGGTTAACAACATCATGCCTATCAGTGCCACAGCACTTGTCCAACGCATCAAGGGAAACAGGTAACAACATCCTTGTTGGAACAATGACCAGTAGTGTTGGCCAATGCCTGTTTTATTACTGACCATTAGCGACCTCATATGCCTGAGCCTCTTCGCGGAATGCTCTCAAAGCAGCTTTGGCATCCACATCACGATCTTTGACTGACTCAACCCAAGCCTGATCTAAGTCGCCGGTGGCCGCAGCGAAATACGCCAAATCCTGGTCAGATGCATCAACAATCTGGTTCCCTTTTTCGCGGGCGACACCTTCTGCATAGTCGTCAGCATCAGCCCATGCTTTCGCCGCCATTGCGGACAGTTTCTCGCCGGATACCGCCATAATGGCGTCTCTGTCTTTTTCAGACAGCCCATCAAGCGTATCTTCGCTCAGAAAAATACCGAAACTGCCCAAATACATGCCATGAGGCAGCTTCAGTGTATAAGGTGCAACTTCATGGAGTTTCAGTGTCGTTTTAGTCGACATCGGGTTAAACACACCATCTACAACACCTTGCGTCAGCATTTCATAGATTTTGTTAGCAGGCGCTGCGACACCAGTGACACCGAGGCGCTCACCGATTGCAGACTGAATGCCGCCACCCACACGGATTTTTTTGCCTTTAATATCCTCAAGGCTCTCCAAAGGTTCACGCATATGGATCTGGCCGGGGCCATGAGTAAAAACGCCCACTAATTCAACGCCATCATGTTCCCCTGCCTCAGCAAGGTAATCCTCATGAATCCGCCAATGGGCGACAGATACCGCTTCTGATCCGGCATTGTGGTTAGGTAATTCCGCGAGGCTCGTCAGTTTAAACTGACCAGGGAAATAACCATGGTAAGTCCAGGCACCATCTACCGCGCCATCTTCCACCAAGTCAATCAGACTGTTGGGACTTCCAAGGTCGTAGACCAAAGTAATCTTAACGCGCCCTTCAGTCGCTTCTTCAATCCATTTCCCCCATGTTGGCAACACGGTTTTATTCATCGCCGCTGCTGGGGAAAGCCATGTGGCAATCTTAAGTTCGACCTCTGCCATCACACTCATAGGCAGGAAAAGCAAACCTACTGCTACTCGCCAAAACACTCGTTTCATTACAACCTCACAATCCGTTACGATACACATAATGACAATATTTAACATATAACGTAACATGTAATAACAACAAACTAACATTACGATAAATGCGTTGATTCTCGTTATTGAAACAGCCCCGCATACAACGCATTTAAAAACATCAAGTTAGAGACAAAAGATGTTAGTGGTAGACGAATAAAAGGCAGAGGAGTGATTGAGAAGCACAGTACTGAAACAGCTAGACAGCCGACAGGATGTAAACTTTTTGTGATAAATAACGAAGGCAAATAGCATGGCGGCTTTTTGCACTTTAGCTTTAATGACTCGAATTTTTTCAATAGACCCAAATTTCGAACCAGAAAAATCTGAGTAACCGCGCAACCAAGGAGGGCTGTCGTGTTATCCCATCTTAGATTGAGCCAAACCAAGCCAAGCCTCGTGCACCTCGACGAGCTACAAACCATGATCACCGCATCATGCGGGCAGTACGCACTTGAGCCAAAACAAACCGACACCCCCTCTCTCCAAGGCGCGCTCGAGCCCTTCATGCTGTCCCGCTACGAAGCCATTAGTGTTTGCATGAATGTGGGTCAGGTAACACGGTCAGAACGCATGATTAAACAAGATCCTGGTGATCATCTTTATATGCTGGTACAGGATGAAGGTCGCTGCGTCGTCGAGCAAAATCACAAGCAACACACCTTATTGCCCGGCGACATATATGTCGTCGATTCTACCCAACCAAGCCGCTTTATATTGAATGGTCATGCCTCCAGACAAATCTCAATTCACCTTCCACGGGAAGAGATGCTCCACCGATACGGAAAAGCCATTACTGGTGGCGTGATGGTTGAGCATGACGATCCTTTGCGCACCGCGCTTATTGCTGTGGTAGCAAAATCAATGGAAGAAGGCATGCCAGACTCCTGCGCCAGATTGATGGATTCCACTTTTGACCTTTTAGGAATTTACATCGACGGGAAGGAAAAACAGAAAAGCCAAAGCGAGCGTGAAAAACAAGGCGTACTTGGGCGGGCACTCTCTCTGATCGACCGAAACTTTAACGACCCGGCATTCGACGCCTGCAAACTCGCCGATAAACTTGGGGTATCCAGTCGGACCCTTCAACGCCAGTTTCAATCCCTTGGGGAGTCACCTACCCGAAAACTCATCAATACCCGACTTGATAACGCAAAAGCGCTGTTAATGGGCATGTCTCAAAGCGACGATCACAGCTCTGTGACCAACGTGGCCTACCACTGCGGCTTCAGCGATCTCTCCTACTTCTACAAGGAGTTCCACAAGCGCTTTGATATGGCACCAGGCGCGATGGTGAACTGTCGCCAATAGCCAATGAGTTTGGCGGTTTGTTCCAAGTCACTCACGTTAACTCATCCTAAGGTGGGGTAATCATACTCATCAACGAGGATTGGAAACATGAGTACGGAAACACAGAACCCTACAAAGCCATATTTAATGACAGTGAATGGGCAAGGCAGAAGTGCTGATACCTACTTTGAGGTGTTAAACCCTTCCACGCAGGCTATCGTTGGACTGGCACCACAATCAATTCAACAAGATGTCGACGCAGCAGTCGCCGCCGCTAAAAACGCCTTCCCAACGTGGTCATCAACCCCACATGAAGAGCGAGTCGCACTTTGCCAGCAAATCGTCACCCTAATCAAAAACAACAGTGAGGCCTTAGCCACACTGATCACCCAAGAACAAGGCAAGCCGCTGAATGGCTTGGGCTCCCGTTGGGAAATCGGTGGCGCTTGCGCGTGGGCCGAATACACTGCCAGCCTGAATCTGGGTGTCAAAGTGCTACAAGATAACGAAGAAGGCCGGCTTGAGTTGCACCGGAAGCCTTTGGGTGTCGTCGCCTCCATCACACCTTGGAATTTCCCGGTACTCATCGCGATTTGGCACATTATGCCCGCACTTGTTACTGGCAATACCGTCGTCATTAAGCCCTCCCCCTACACCCCGCTTTCCACTCTAAAGCTCGTTGAGCTGATGAATCAGGTATTGCCACCCGGCGTCGTGAATGCCGTTGCGGGTGAAGACACTAACGAAAACAGCGTGGGACAAATGCTGTCATCACACCCTGACGTCCGCAAGGTGGTATTCACCGGTTCGACAGCAACAGGCAAGTCCATCATGCGCAGTGCCGCAGATTCCATGAAAAGACTCACCCTCGAATTGGGTGGAAACGACGCGGGTATCATCCTACCTGATGCCGATCCAAACGCCATCGCTGAGGGGCTTTTCTGGGGAGCCTTCATCAACAACGGGCAAACCTGCGCCGCGCTTAAGCGCCTTTACGTGCATGACAGCATCCATGATGACGTATGCGACGCATTGGTGGAATTCGCCAAACAGGTTCCGTATGGCGATGGCATGGATGAAGGTTCCATACTTGGCCCCCTTTGCACCCCTTTTCAGTTTGAAAAAGTCAGTCGCCTTGTCTCGGAAGCGGCAATCAAAGGCACTGTGCACCTCGGTGGTACTGCCGCAAACGGTCAGTTTTTCCCACCCACCATTATCTCTGGGTTAAAAAATGGCGATTCACTGGTCGATGAAGAGCAATTTGGGCCCGCTCTCCCCATCATCCGTTACACCGATATTGAAGATGCGATTCAAGCCGCGAATGACAGCAGTTCAGGCTTAGGCGGCTCTGTATGGTCTTCAGACACACAAGCCGCAGCAAATGTGGCTAAGCGCCTCGAATGTGGCTCAGTCTGGATAAACCGACACGGCATGATCCAGCCCAACGCACCGTTTGGCGGAGTCAAAAGCTCAGGTCTGGGTGTCGAATTTGGAGAAGAAGGATTAGCCGAATACACCGATATTCAGGTGGTATTTAACTGAAGGAGAAATCATGTCTGCTTTTAAAAACGCAACCGAGTTCTTTCATGCTTGTGAATCAGGCAAAGGTTGGGAGGCCTGCAAAGGCTTCGCTGAACCCAACGCCGGGTTTGATTCCCAAGCTTTCGCACTCACTGACATTCAAACACTGGAAGCCTACACCCATTGGATGCACGGTATCACCAACGGTCCTATGGCAGGCAGCCATTATGAACTCACTACCTCTGCATTTGACGATGACAAAAACACTGCGATTTTCTTTGGTACCTTTTTCGGTATCCACAGTGGAGAAGGTGGGCCTGTCGCGGCCACAGGGAAAAAGTGTGCAAGCCATTATGTGTATGTGATGCAATTATCTGATGAAGGCAAAGTCACGCATATGACCAAAATCTGGAATGATGGCTGGGCGTTGAAAGAGCTTGGTTGGACGCAGTAGGAAACCGAAGAGCCGCCGGATAATAAGGCGGCTCTTGTTGTTGAACCATTAGTGCTTTTCAGGCAGGTCAAAACGTTCGATAAAGTACTGGATGATGTCATCGGTCTTATCAATATGACGCATACCCGTATGTGCTGACACCGAGAACTTCTCCGACCCAAACTGGTCGCCTTCATTTAAGACCAGATTTGGACAAACTTGATTTGTCTCCCCCAAAAATACCGGGAGATCGCCACGTGGCTTCTGGAAGTCGACATACCTAACTTCTACGTTATGGCGGATTTCTGGAAACATCGCCATCAATCCTTCAACCCGCATACAGTAAGGGCAGAAGTACTTTTTCCCACCGTCGTTAAAGTCTCGCTTAAGCAAATACAAAATCATGATCGCCTTCCTTGGTAACAGCCTAAAAAAACCATAATATGTATTTTTTGCATTTTGTTTCGAATCAAAACTGATAATCATACCAAGTCGCGCTGGGTGTGAGGGTTAGGTTGCGGCTTAAAGGCGAACATGACAGAAAGAACTAGATGGTTTTGTTAGAGAGGATTGGCTGCTGACGCAGCCAAAAGAATGCTATTGCCTATTGACCGGAGAAGGGCTCATATGTGTTAGCTGTTCAATACACCTTACTAAGGCCTTGCCGCCATTCTGGTTGACCGTCCTCAAATGCCCAGTACGTTTCCATTCTCACTATTTGATGCAAAGAGAATGTAAACACACTCGTTGCATAAAAACTGTTCGGCCACGATGGACTCGTTACATAAACAATGCTTATGACTCCCTCCGAACCAGTATTTTCTACATGCCTGATTTCAAACGTCCAATCTTTGCCAAATATTTCATTTACGGCAATAAACTCTTCAACACTCTCATAGTATTCACGGCTTGTCGGCCAGACTATTTCCAGTTTTTCGCTAAATAACGGTCTAGAGCCCTCATAGTCACCTGAGCTAAATTTTGACCAAAGTGTTTTTACAATTTCAACTTTATCCACGCTACATCCCTCCTACGCGAATTTCTTGTGACAGCTAACGCCCGCTTAAGTGGTGAGCAACGCAATACCGATGCTTCCGCATACCACCTAAATCACTAAGCTTACCGCAAAACACAAATGCCACGCGTTGCGAATCCGTCTTGAAGCGTTTGTTATGGCGCAACTCACAGCGACTTGCTGACTAACCCAACAAAACCTGCATTCTCTGGTGGCGGAGTGTCATTGGTGTTGTACCAAGTTGAGTCTGGAACCCATTGCTTTGGCACTCTTTGTTCTTTAGCAACCCACTCAGGACGATAAAACAACCTTAGAACGATGCATACAATCGCGTTAATAAGCCGAAACCTTGCTGTTTGCCGCTCCTTCGGCATACCATCAGGTAAAGGAGATTTGAGGCTAGTACACAAACCTTTTATTTTCTCATCGTCAAAGGTGAGTCCATGTCGAAGATGGGCAAACTGATTACGTATTTTGCGAATAATTTGAATCTCTTGATACTCAAATTGGTCTATTAATCCAAGCGAAAGGCATAATTCAACGCGAGAAGATAAGTCCCCAATGGGTGCATTAGCGCCAAAGAGCAGATTTTTGGTCGACTTACCCCCAACGAAAAATGACTCCAGTGTTTTTGACAGCTTTTCATCAATGAGAGCAGCACCAACCAAAGGTAACCCTCGATCAGTCTCACTTTGGAGTTCGGTTACAAACTCACCCAAATCTACAGCATGTTCTAATAACATATTTCTCCTTGAGCCATAACAGTGTATTAGAAGACAAAATGTCGGAATAAAACACGACACTTTGTCTTTTAATAACAATGGCACTGATTCTATCACTGACTAACGGGTTGTTTTAAAAGAAAATTATCGAAAATTGAAAAACTGTGACGAACCAAAAGGACTAGGAGTCCCTTTTGTTGCATAGAGGTAAGAAGGTTTAATTCTGTTTGTAAAAGCAGTGCTTAACAAAGCGACAAAAAGCCCCGCTTTTTCTCGCTTACACAGTTTCTAATCCGCAAACTTCGGCTTGATGCTTTCATCAATCACCATCCGCTTTCGGTCTGCTTCAACCGTTTTTAACGGCTCTACTTCCTGCATGGTCGCGAGACAGCGTTCGGTGAGTTCTATATAGCCATCCGTGCCTAGACTCTTCCAGGTCACTTCTTCCTCTCGAAGTTCACGAATGACTTTGGCAGGGCTGCCAAGGGCGAGCATTTTTGAGGGAATTTTCTGTTGGGAGGCAACAAGGGAGTGAGCGGCGACGATGCTATGGGCACCAACCACCGCGCCGTCCATCACCACCGTATTCATGCCAATTAGTGCGCCTTCTTCAATAATACAGCCGTGTAAGATGGCGCTGTGTCCGATATGACCGCGCTCATGAACCACGACATCGATACCAGGGAAGGCGTGAATCACACAGTTGTCCTGCACATTGGCGTTGGCTTTGATGTGTATCCGGCCAAAATCGCCCCGCAAGCTGGCAAAAGGCGCAATATAACTGCCCCGCTCTACAATGACATCACCGATTAAAACCGCTTCCGGGTGAACATAAGCACCCTCTTCTACCACAGGCGAAATACCGTCCAATGCATAACAGGGCATGACTACTCCTTAGTCTGTTTAGTGTCAGTTCAGCGTGATGCCTCCGAAGCGTTCACAGAACTGTTTATCTGCTTTTGGAAGAGGCCCATCCGCCGCGCGGGCAACAGCATCGACGTGTTGCTCGGCCGGATACGCCACCAGGTTGTAGATATTGTGTGTCAATGTTCGTGCCGCCTTACCTGGCCAGTTTCCCGGCAATAACTCTTCGGGTAATGGCGGGTATTTCAACAGCGCACGACGATAGATATGAATCAGCAGTGTGCGTACCTGAAAGGCTTGTGCAGGCTCCAGTTGCTCACCGTTTTCCAGCAACGACAGAACTGGCCTGAACTGGCTGAGTAGGGTATGAAACCTGCCTTCCACTTCTTCCAGTTGCCACAGCTTTGCCACCAGCGATTTCAAGTTGGCTTCGTTACCTTCCGAAAGGTCACAAGAGGAGGCTTCGAACACCAGTGCTTTATCGTTCAGCGCATGTTTGCTTAATAACTGTCGTGTCGCATCTTTGTCTGCGCGCGGATACAGCATGACGGAGGTCGAAAGAATTGCATAACCTGCCGACTCCAGTTGCTTTCTTGCCTCCATCAACTCACTGCCACTCAGTGAGGGCAAGGCGATCATCTGCCACTGGCGGTTCCACTCAGCATCATGTGCACTGTATATCCGCTCTTCCGCTGCCGTGAATCGGTCCATCGCTTCTTCCGTGACGTGATAGAAACTGTATCGACCACTGCGTTCAGCCGTCAGCCAGCCATCTTTGACCAAACGAAACACCGAAGTTCTGACAAACCGGTCAGAGACATTGAACACACTTAACAGCTCAATCAGGCTGGAAAGACTGATTGAGCCACCGCGACGGGCAAGGATGTCACCAAAGACCGTCATGATGAGCGAGGTGCCGCTGACCGAGTCAGCGGCGAGAATGTCAGAAAGCAGCTTCCCTAATTTTTGGTTCATACGTTTTTATCCATAAACATAGCGCTTTGTTATTTTGTACCTTCAGGGCACTTAGCTTCATGTTACACAATCACAACAAAACAGCAAAAATATGAATCTGTTAATTAGGGTCTGTCGCGTTCTTGCATCGATTCTCTGTTACCGCTTCTATCGCTTATCGATCACTCGCTTGGCTTTGCCCTCTGAACGCGGCAATACACCGGCCGGCACTACTTCCACTTTGGATGAAATACCAATAAAGGTTTTCACTTTGCCTGCCAGCTCATTCGCCAAACCATTTAACTGAGAACCATGAACTTCAGGTTGCTGTTCCACCCTTATTGTCACGCAGTCCATATTGCCCTGCTTAAACAGCTCAATCAGGTAATGGGGCGCCAGGCCACGGGTATTACAAATTTGTTCTTCTATCTGGGTGGGGAAAACATTCACACCTCTAATAATCAGCATGTCGTCGCTGCGACCGGTGATTTTCCCCATTCGGCGCATAGTGCGCGATGTGCCGGGCAGAAGGCGGGTCAAATCACGGGTACGATAGCGGATAATTGGCATCGCTTCTTTGGTGAGACTGGTAAATACCAACTCCCCTTCCTCGCCATCTGGCAATACTTCGCCGGTTAACGGGTCGATAATTTCCGGATAGAAATGGTCTTCCCAAATGGTTGGGCCATCTTTGGATTCCACACATTCCTGCGCGACACCAGGGCCAATCACTTCAGATAAACCATAAATGTCTACCGCATCCATCGACAAGCGACGTTGCATCTCTTCACGCATGGCTTCTGTCCAGGGCTCTGCACCAAAAATACCTACCCGCAGGGCAAGTTTTTCTGGATCCATACCCTGCCTCGCCATCTCATCGGCGATGTTAAGCATGTACGAAGGCGTCACCATAATGATGTCTGGGTCAAAATCCCGAATCAGCTGAACTTGCTTCTGGGTTTGGCCGCCACTCATTGGAATCACAGTACAACCTAACCTTTCCGCCCCATAGTGGGCACCTAGACCACCCGTGAAAAGTCCATAGCCGTATGAAATATGCACTTTGTCTTTAGGTCTGCCACCCGCTGCGTAAATAGAACGAGCTACCACGTTCGCCCACATATTTACGTCGTTTTGTGTGTATCCCACCACCGTCGGTTTGCCCGTCGTACCACTCGAAGCGTGAACGCGAACCACCTGCTCCATTGGCGTACAGAACATGCCGAATGGGTAGTTATCGCGAAGGTCAGCTTTTGTGGTCATAGGGAACTTACTGAGGTCAGACAGTGTTTTCAAATCGTCTGGATGGACACCATGGGCCTTGAATTTCTCGCGATAAACCGGCGAGTTTTCATAGACGTGGTTCAACGTGTTTTTAAGACGTGATAGCTGAAGTCCGCGTAACTCATCAATGCTGGCATTTTCAATCGCGTGCATCCCTACCTTACTGCTCATCTTGCTCTCTCCTTTCAAGGCTTTACTTCCAGCTCCATCGCTTTTCAAGGTTCGCCTCTTAAAGCGTAGTCGCCAATTCGATTATTTATTCATGTTACACATTATTGATCATTTACATTTATTGTGTATCATAAAATTTAACCATTCATAAACATTTTTATTAAACCTCGACAACAATTGACCGCTTTCGCAGGGATTGATTTGGGTCGAACGCAAATGCGAACACGTAGAAGGACACGTGACATGAAGGCAAAAAGTTTTGTTTACGGCGCATGGCATGAAGGAGCTGCAGAAGGGGTTTCTGTTGCCAATGCCATCACGGGAGAACCGATTTGTTCTGTCAGCTCTGACGGCATTGATTTTGCGAAAGTAGTGCGATTTGGCCGTGAAGTAGGTGGCCCTGCGCTACGCGCGATGACCATTCATGAACGCGCAGAAATGCTAAAGGCTTTGGGTTTGAAGCTACTGGATAACAAGAAGCGCTTTTACGATATCTCTCAATGGACGGGGGCGACCAAAGCTGATAGCTGGGTTGATATTGAAGGTGGTCTTGGCACTATGCTGAGCTACTCAAGTATTGCCCGCCGTGAACTGGGCAATGAGCCTTTCATCGTCGAGGACAAAGCCCAGCCACTTTCTGCAGATGGTTCATTTGTTGGCCGGCACATTCTCACACCAAAACCCGGCGTTTCAGTTCACATCAATGCCTTTAACTTCCCTTGCTGGGGCATGCTGGAAAAAATTGCTCCTAGCTTGATCGCAGGCGTGCCCGTGATTGTTAAACCCGCCACACAATCGGCTTACCTGACGCAAGCGATGGTCGAGGATATGGTCGGAAGCGGTCTCCTTCCTGACGGCTCCCTGCAACTTATTTGCGGAAGCGTGGGCGATCTGTTGGATCAATTGAGCGAACAGGACAGCGTCACTTTTACTGGCTCAGCTTCTACCGGCCAGATGCTTAAAGTGCACCCGAATATCGTTGCCCATAGCATTCCATTCAACATGGAAGCAGACTCGCTGAACTGCAGCATTCTTGGTGAAACGGTGAGTGAAGACGATCCAGAGTTCGATCTTTTCATCAAAGAAGTCGCAAGGGAAATGACGGTCAAGGCGGGCCAGAAATGTACGGCCATCCGTCGCGCACTGGTGCCACGCACCAAAGTCAACGCAGTGAGTGAAGCGCTTAAAGCGCGCCTTGCCCGCGTGGCGATGGGCGACCCTTCTATTGAAGGCGTCAAAATGGGTCCTCTGATTGGTAAAGGCCAGCGGGATGATGTGGCGGCTCAGGTCAACAAGCTTTGCGAGCAAAGCGATGTGCTGCTCGGCGGTAACGACGCGGTGTTGGAACTTGTCGGTGACCATTGTTCTCAAGACGCTTTTTATCCGCCGACCGTGCTGCTCTCCAAAGCACCAACCGAAGAGGGTTCTGTCCACAGCGTAGAAGCATTTGGTCCGGTTTGTACGCTATTGCCTTATGACGACATTTCCCAAGCGGTTGCCATTGCTTCACTGGGTAAAGGCAGTCTGGTGGGTTCAGTGGTGACCAACGATGCATCAGAAGCATCAGAGCTTGTGCTGAAAGCAGCCGCCTACCATGGCCGTATGCTGATCCTGAACCGTGACAATGCCAAATCCTCAACCGGACATGGTTCGCCGCTCGCGCCGCTTGTTCATGGTGGCCCCGGACGCGCTGGTGGCGGTGAAGAGTTGGGTGGCGTCCGTGCCATCAAACACTATATGCAGCGAACCGCGTTGCAGGGTTCACCCACCATGCTGACCGCGATTACCCGCGAGTACACCGCAGGCGCTGAGAAAATCCGAACGCCAGTACACCCTTTCCGTAAGTACTTTGATGAACTGCAAATTGGCGAAAGTCTGACCACGCACAGACGCACGGTCACTGAAGCTGACATCGTGAGTTTTGGCTGTCTCTCGGGCGATCATTTCTACGCCCACTTCGATGAGATTGCCGCGAAAGATTCACTGTTTGGTCAGCGCGTGGCTCACGGTTACTTTGTTCTTTCAGCAGCCGCAGGCTTGTTTGTCGACCCCGCGCCAGGTCCGGTACTTGCCAACTACGGCTTAGAGAATCTGCGCTTTATTGCTCCGGTCGCGATTGGCGACACCATTCAGGCGGACATTACCGTGAAGCAGAAGATCAAGAAAACCCGCCGCCCGGATGAGGAACGCGCAACGGGTGTGGTGGTGTGGGACGTATTGGTACGCAACCAGAATGACGAGACCGTCGCGGTGTACGACATCATGACTCTGGTCGAGCGTCAGGAGGGTTAAATATGAAGAAGCCAATAAACTTCATCACCATACTTTTCACCGTCCACAATGGTGTCGCGACCTTGGTGCTGAACCGACCGGATTCGCTCAATAGCTTCAATGCACAAATGCATGAAGAAGTGAAAGCTGCCATCAGAGAAGTGCGTGAAAACAGTGAGATCCGCTGTTTGCTCATCACGGGTAATGGCCGGGGCTTTTGTGCCGGACAAGATCTGAATGATCGCGCCGTGAATGACGCCAGTGCCCGCGTTGATTTGGGCGAATCTGTCGAGCGCAATTACAACCCATTGATTCGCGCCATCAGCACGCTCAATGTTCCCGTGATCTGCGCCGTTAACGGCGTAGCCGCTGGCGCTGGTGCCAATATCGCCATGGCTTGTGACATTGTCTTTGCTGCCCGCTCTGCAAGCTTTATTCAGTCTTTCGCCAAAATCGGACTGATCCCGGATTCCGGCGGCACCTGGAACCTTACCCGCGCACTTGGCCTGCCAAGAGCAAAAGCCTTGGCGTTGCTGGGTGAAAAGCTTCCGGCAGAGCAAGCCGAGGCTTGGGGAATGATTTGGCGCTGTGTTGACGATGAAGCCTTGATGGAAGAAGCCAATGCAGTAGCAGAAAAACTCGCCAGCCAGCCGACTCTTGCCCTCGCCAATATCAAACGTCTGTTGAATGCATCGTTTGCCAACACGCTCGACCACCAGCTTGAGCTGGAGAAAGAGACTATGCGTAACCTCGGCTATTCAAAGGATTACGCCGAAGGCGTGGCTTCATTTCTTGAAAAGCGTGCACCGCAGTTTAAGGGGGAATGAGCATGGATGCGGACCAAATAGCGCAAGCCTGCGCGCGGCACATGTTCAGTCATGACAGTGTCTCCCGCACCATGGGCATGGAAATCGTGCACATGGCCTGTCGGCAGAGTGAAGTCACCATGCGCGTCACCCAAGAGATGTTGAACGGTCACCAAACCTGTCATGGCGGCCAGATTTTTAGCTTGGCGGATTCAGCATTTGCTTTTGCCTGCAATTCAGAAAACGAATCTGCCGTGGCCTCTGCCTGCTCTATCGATTTTCTACGCCCCGCCAAAGAAAACGATGTGCTGACTGCAAGGGCGCATGTCATGCATCAAGGCAGAAGAGCTGGCATCTACATCGTCAATATTACTAACCAGAACCAGGAGCTTGTCGCCATTTTCAAGGGCAACTCAGCACGCCTGAACCAAGCCGTACTCCCACCAGATCAAAGGAGTGATTCATGAAGCATGCTTATATCTGCGATGGCATTCGCACCGCATTTGGCCGCTACGGCGGCACGCTCTCCGCAGTGAGAGCCGATGACCTGGGCGCAGTACCTATTCGCGCTCTGATGGAGCGTAACCCGCAAATTGATTGGTCCCAGATCGAAGAAGTCTTCTATGGCTGTGCCAATCAGGCCGGTGAAGATAACCGCAATGTGGGCCGCATGAGTGCCCTTCTGGCAGGCATGCCAGATTCTGTCCCCGCCACCACCATCAACCGCCTTTGCGGTTCAGGTATGGACGCTGTCGGGACAGCAGCCCGCGCCATTGACTGTGGAGAGATTGAACTGGCGATTGCCGGCGGCGTGGAATCCATGTCCCGCGCTCCCTTTGTGATGGGCAAAGCGCAAACCGCTTTTTCCCGTCAGGCGGAAATCTTCGATACCACCATTGGCTGGCGTTTTATCAACGACAAAATGAAGAAGCAATACGGCGTCGATTCTATGCCTGAAACAGCAGAAAACGTCGCGGAAGATTTTAAGGTTAACCGCCAAGATCAAGATGCCTTTGCCCTTCGAAGCCAACAACGTGCCGCCAACGCACAGGAAACGGGTGTATTCGACGCTGAAATCACACCCGTGATGATCCCACGCCGTAAGCAAGAACCGCTTTGTTTCGAGAAAGACGAACACCTTCGCGCTACCACTGCTGAAGCACTGGCGGGATTGCCCACGCCTTTTCGTGAATTTGGCAGCGTCACCGCTGGCAACGCATCAGGTGTGAACGATGGTGCGGTAGCCCTGCTGCTCGCATCAGAAAGTGCCATTGAGAAACATGGGCTCAAACCCCGTGCCCGCATTCTTGCCATGGCAACCGCTGGCGTACCACCTCGCATCATGGGTTTTGGCCCCTCTCCAGCAGCCAAGAAAGTGCTGAAACTGGCGGGTCTGACCCTCGATGACATGGACACCATCGAGCTCAACGAAGCGTTTGCCGCACAGGCGTTAGCAGTAACCCGCGACCTTGGCCTGCCGGATGATTCACAGAAAGTGAACCCCAATGGCGGTGCTATCGCGTTGGGTCATCCTTTGGGTGCCAGTGGCGCACGACTTGTGCTTACCGCCCTAAACCAACTTGAACGCACGCAAGGCAGATATGCCCTTTGCACCATGTGTATTGGTGTCGGTCAGGGCATCGCCCTCGTGATTGAACGTGTTTGACTTTCTGCACCTGAAAACGGAGCAACAACAATGAAAAAACTAAGACAGGAAGCCCAGGAAAAAGCACTGCTGGAAGCCTTTCAGCAGAAGATTGATCGTGAAGAAAAGATCGAACCAAAAGATTGGATGCCGGAAGCCTATCGCCAGAACCTGATCCGTCAAATCTCGCAACATGCGCATTCTGAAGTGATTGGTGAGCAACCGGAAGGTAACTGGATCACCCGCGCGCCGTCGCTGCGTCGCAAAGCCGTGCTGCTCGCCAAGGTACAGGATGAAGCGGGCCATGGCTTGTATCTCTACAGCTCTGCCGAAACGCTCGGAATCAGCCGCGCAGAAATGATCGAAGCACTGCAAACCGGAAAAGCGAAATATGCCTCTATCTTCAATTATCCCACCCAGACCTGGGGCGATATCGGGGCGATTGGCTGGCTGGTTGATGGCGCGGCTATCTGTAATCAGGTTTCCTTACAGCGCACCTCATACGGCCCTTACTCACGCGCCATGATCCGCATCTGTAAGGAAGAAAGTTTCCACCAGCGTCAGGGCTATCAAATCATGCTGGCACTCGCCAATGGAAGCGAAGAGCAGCGCCAGATGGCACAAGATTCACTCAATCGATTTTACTGGCCATCACTGATGATGTTCGGCCCGCATGATGCAGAGTCCGCGCACTCAGCACGTTCAATGCAATGGAAAATAAAACGCGAAACCAATGACAGTCTTCGTCAGAAGTTCATTGACCAGACCGTGCAGCAAATTGAGTTTCTTGGGTTGGAACACCCAGACAAAGCGATTAAATGGAACGATGAACGCGGCCATTACGACAGCGGCGAAATCGATTGGGAAGAATTCTACAACGTGATTAATGGCAACGGACACTGTAATCGCCAGCGTATTCAGCACCATGTGAACGCTCACGAAGAAGGTGCCTGGGTGCGTGACGCGCAGAATGCGCACGCAGAGAAAGTCAAACAACGTCAACAACATGCTGTGGCTTAAGGAGAAGCGCTATGACTCTGGAAAATCTCGAACTGTTTGAAGTCTTTGTTCGCGGTAAGCGCGGCCTTGACCATAAGCACGTTGGTAGTCTTCACGCGGAAGATGCCGCCCACGCTCTGCATTATGCACGAGACTGTTACACGCGCCGAAGTGAAGGTGTGAGCATTTGGGTGGTTCGCTCGGCTGATATTTCTGCCTCACAGGAAGATGACAACGAAGCTTTCTTCGACCCGTCAGACGACAAACCATACCGCCATGCCACCTATTACCCACTTCCGAAAGAAGTCGGCAACATGTAAGGAGGCATGAAAATGGAACAACAACAAGATTTGCTCCGCTACGTGCTGAGCCTTGGCGATGACGCATTAACGCTCGGACACCGTTTATCCGAGTGGGCGAGCAATGGGCCTTTTCTGGAAGAAGACATTGCACTGGGTAATGTTGCGCTCGACTACATTGGCCGTGCCCGCATGTTTTATGGCTATGCCTCAGAACTGACCAACGGTGAGAAAAGCGAAGATGATTTTGCCTTTCTTCGCGGAGAGCGTGATTACATCAATCACCTCATCAATGAGCTTCCCCGCGGGGATTTTGCGTTCACCATGGCAAGGCAACTTATCGTCGACATCTACAGCCAACTGTTTATGACCCAGTTGCTGGAGTCCAACGATCCTGTGTTATCAGCCATTGCCCATAAGTCGATTAAAGAAACCCGTTACCACCTGATGCGCAGCAAAGATTGGGTCATCAAACTAGGGGACGGCACTGAAGAAAGCCACCAGCGCATGCAGACCGCCTTCAACGATTTGTGGGGTTATATCCCAGAGATATTTGAGCCGGACGACACAGAACAGCGATTGGTTGCCGCCGGCATAGCCGTGGATACTTCAGCTCTTAAAGCCAGTTTTGACGCACAGTTAAGCCGCGTTTTGGAAGAAGCCACGCTTGAGCTTCCGGCTGATGAATGGGCAGTGCGTGGAGGCCGTAAAGGCTATCACACGGAACATCTCGGTCATTTGTTAGGCGTGATGCAAAGCGTACACCGTGCTTATCCCGGTTGTGAGTGGTGAAGTATGGAAACCATCCCAGTAACACCACATGCCCGGTTTGAGCGGGTGAGGATGCGGGCAGAGTCTACGCTACCAGACGTTTGGCAATTGCTGGACGAAATTGCTGACCCTGAAATCCCGGTGCTTTCTATTTGGGATATCGGGATCCTACGTAATGTCAGCGAACAGGACGGTAAGCTCCTTGTCACCATCACCCCCACGTATTCCGGCTGTCCGGCGGTGGAGACGATCAAGGAAGATATCCTGACTCTCCTGTCTGAAGCCGGTTATGGCAGCGTTGAAGTCAAAACCGTGCTTTTCCCTCCTTGGTCAACCGACGACATGTCAGAGTCTGGCCAACGAAAGCTGAGGGAATATGGTATTGCGCCGCCCTCAGATGCACCTGATAGCTGCCTTCGACTGACGCCCGAGCAAGGAGTGCGCTGCCCTCACTGCGGCTCATCAAACACAACAAGGATCAGCGAATTCGGCTCAACAGCCTGTAAAGCGCTATTCCGTTGCGAGAGCTGTCATGAGCCTTTCGATTTCTTTAAATGCTTGTAGTAAAGGGAATTGACCATGAGTGAAACCAATTTCTATTCATTAAAAATAAAACATACGCAATCCCAGACTGACTCTGCTTTGTGCGTCACTTTCGATATTCCTGACACGCTGACTGAGACATTCCGCTTTGTTCAAGGGCAGTTTCTCACATTGCGCGCCAACATAGATGGGGAAGAAGTACGACGTGCTTACTCGATTTGTTCCGGCGCCGATGAAGGCCTGTTACAAGTCGCGATCAAACGCGTGGATGGCGGTAAGTTTTCCAACTTCGCCAATGACACGTTTGAGGCAGGTCTTACGGTTGATGTCATGCCGCCACAAGGCAGCTTCTATACAGAGCTGAATGCATCTAACCAGCATCATTACATGTGCATCGCCGTCGGAAGCGGGATCACGCCGATTTTGTCGATCATCAAAACCGTACTTTCTCAGGAGCCCAATAGCCGTATCACCTTGATTTACGGCAATCGTCAGAGCAACACCATGATGTTCGCTGACACCCTGGGTTATCTGAAAAACCGCTACATGACCCGATTCAGTTGGATAAACATCATGAGCCAGGAAGATCAGGGCTCAGACCTGTTATCCGGCCACATTGACGTGAAGAAAGGTGCCGCACTGCAAAAACATCGCCTGATTGATATCAACAGCACCGACCATGCCTTTATCTGTGGCCCTGAATCCATGATGGCGGAAGTCTCCAGAGGGTTCCGTATTGAGGGGCTTTCTGATGACCAAATTCACTATGAGCTTTTCTCCTCATCGTCTGAAGATGCGCAAGTAGCGCTGGAAAAAGCCAAACAGCGTGTCGCCAACTATGGCGAGGAAAAAATGAGCAAAGTGACCGTCACCGCTGATGGGCGCTCTATCACCTTCAAGCTGGCGACTGTGGGTGAAAACATTCTCGATGCAGGCATCGAGAATGGCATGTCACTCCCCTATTCATGCAAAGGCGGTGTTTGCTCCACCTGTAAAGCCAAGCTGGTGAAAGGAGAAGTCGAGATGGATATCAGCCACGGCCTTGAACAACACGAGATCGATGCAGGTTACATCCTGACTTGTCAGGCGCACCCTCTTACTGATGATGTGACCGTTGACTTCGATCAGCGATGATTTCGACCAAGGATAGGAAAAATTATGCTTCTTTCTGACACCGTGAGTCTTCTCATTGAGGATGGGGTTGGGGTAATCCGGGTAAACAACCCACCGGTAAATGCCCTCTCCCATTCAGTACGGTCTGGCATTTTGGCCGGACTGGAACAGGCAAATGCCAATCCAGATATTTCCGCGATTGTGATTGGTTGTGACGGCAACACCTTTATTGCCGGCGCTGATATCAAAGAGTTCGGCCAAGTGCCCAAAACACCTCACCTTCCTGATGTGTTGCAGGCGATTCGAAACAGTGTGAAACCCGTGACGGCTGCACTTCATGGCACCGTGCTTGGCGGCGGTTTCGAATTGGCGCTGTCCTGCCACTACCGGGTTGCCATGATAGGCACAAAGGTTGGCTTGCCCGAAGTGAACCTCGGCCTTATACCGGGTGCCAGCGGCACTCAGCTTTTACCCCGTTATGTAGGTGTAGAGAAGGCCCTTTCCATGATCACGTCCGGCAAGATGGTATCGACAGATTCCCTAACGGATCTTATCGATATGAAGGTCGATGACGGCAGTTTAGGACAAGCATCTTCACCGCTACCCGAGCACGCCTCTCTGGTTAACCAAGCAGCGACTCTTTTCTCCCAACGCACAGCTAACGATGTCTTTGTTGCACCGGACAAGCGGGATATTCCGGATTCTTTCGAAGAGAATATCTTCGAAAACTGGCGTAAAAAGCTCGCCAAAAAGGCCAAAGGTCAGCTCGCTCCTCAAAGAGCCATTGATGCCATTGAAGCCGCGACTAAGCTCCCCTTTGACGAAGCCTTGGCCCTGGAAAGAACCCTTTTTCTGGCCTGCCGGGATTCCGAACAATCCAGTGCCATGCGCTATGCCTTTTTTGCTGAAAAACAGGCAGCTTCCGGCTATGCCAAATCGACGTCTGACGACGATATTCAATCGGTCGCCGTCATTGGTGCAGGCACAATGGGCGCCGGTATTGCCATCGCTTTTGCAAATAGTGGTTACAGCGTCACTTTAGTGGAAACCAATGAAGATCTGTGCGTCTTGGGTTTAGAGCGCATTCGTCACCAATATCAGAAAATGTATGAACAAGGCCGGGTATCAGAAACGCAAAAAGAACATGCCCTCTCGCTGATTTCTGGCACCAGTGATTATGGCAACCTTGCCAATATTGATTTGGTGGTCGAAGCAGCATTTGAAAAAATGTCAGTGAAGAAGATCATTTTCTCTTCTTTAGATGCCGTTTGTAAGCCGTCGACCATCTTCGCGACCAATACCTCCTATCTGGACATTGACGAGATAGCCACCTCTACCACCCGACCCGAGCAAGTCATCGGCATGCACTTTTTCAGCCCCGCTAACGTGATGAAACTGGTTGAGGTGGTCAAAACCCGTTCGACATCCGAACAAGCTGTCAGTGCAGTCATGAAGACCGCCAAGCGATTGGGCAAAGTACCGGTTTGTGTTGGGGTTGGCTTTGGATTTGTTGGCAACCGGATGTATGCCGCTTACGGCCGGGAAGCCAATATGCTATTGCTGGAAGGCGCAAGCCCGGAACAAATAGATTCGGCGATGGAATCCTGGGGCATGGCGATGGGACCGTTGGCAGTGAACGATATGTCCGGTATCGATATCGCCTACAAAGCGCGCCGCGAGTACCCACCGATTTACGATGATCCTGCTTACTTTCTCGCAGCCGATACCATGGTTGAACATGGACGACTCGGCCGAAAAACGGGTGTGGGCTTTTACCGTTATGAAAATGGTAAGAAAACCAATGACCCAACAACAATGGCACTGATTGCTATTGAAGCAGAACGTTTAGGCATTGAAGCCAGAAGAATCAGTGATGAGGAAATTCAGAACAGACTGGTGCTTGCATTGGTCAATGAAGGGGCAAATTTATTAGAAAAAGGAATTGCCAGAAACAGTGAAGATATAGATACCATTTGGCTAAATGGCTACGGATTCCCCCGTTTTCGAGGTGGTCCAATGTATTACGCTAAAGCAGCAGGAATAAGTAACACGATTGAAAGTATCCATTCTCTTTACCGTGAAACAAATAAAGTGTGGTGGCAACCTTCTCGTCAATTAGTCGCCATTTGACCCCATCTATTGCTCTATTTCTGCCATTGTCCCCGCATTAATTCGCGGGGTCTATACTCAAACAACCTAAAGATGAACCACTGCGTTTGATCGAAATAAACGTCATTTTCTCATCAAGGTTGTCAGGACCTCATTCGCCAACCTCTCAGCAAACGACGCATCCAGCGATGAGTGGTGGGAAAATGCCCGGAAGTATATCGGGCCCGCATAAAGGTCAATAATAAAATCCATATCCAGGTCCGAGCGAAAATACCCGCTTTCCTGCCCTCGTTTGATAATTTCACTGGCATGCCCACGTCTTGGAAGCAAATAAACGTTTTGGAATTTAGCCATCAAAACCGGGTCACTTTGTGCTCTTCCCAGTATCTCCGCAATGACCCGTCCGACACGGGAATTAACGAAATTACACAGCAAGACAATATATTCACGGAGCTGTTTAGGCGGTTCAGACAATTGGGGTGATGGTACATTTTCACTGACAGCATCAAGAAAAGCATCAATCACAATATCTTCCACAGAAGACCAACGTCGATATACCGCCGGTCGGGTTGTCTCTGCCCGCCTAGCAATTTCATTGATGGTTAAATCAGCCAACGGTTGCTCCGCTAAAAGATCCCAGGTTGCTTTTTTTATTTGCGCATTTAATTGGTCATTTCGCGGTCGTCCCGTTTGCAATGGTTTTTTTTTCACGCTCTCGCCTTTCGGGTTTCTGTATGAACACTGAGTCAAGTACTTATAACAAACCTATTGCTTTCATACAATACACAGTGTTATGATACATAAAGTAACGTTACACACTGTAACTTTATTGTAACCTGTTCGGGCAATATGGCACAAAAGGAAAAGATGCATGAACAACCATTTTCTGGACAATGAAACATGGCGATACTTTTGGCACCCGGTCTGCACGATAGACGAGTTAAATCAATCTGATTGCGGACGAGGAAAACTCCTGCGTGCGGAATTACTCGGGCAGGAACTGGTCATCGCAAAACTCGACAATGGTGTTGTTGCGTTAGCAAATCGTTGTCCACATCGCTCTGCCAAGCTTCATCTAGGCTGGAATTGCGGCAATGCTATTCAATGCGCATATCATGGTTGGAAGTATGGCCATGATGGCACCTGTACTGAAATACCAGCCCTTCCCAATGGCCCGATACCACCCAATGCCAAGACAAAGGCATTCGACTGTGAAGTGCGATACGATTTGGTCTGGGTCAGGCTCGACAACACGATCAATACTGAGATCCCCGCGCATCTCGCTTTTGATGACCCATCATTTACCTGCACGATGGGCACGCCATACACATGGAAAACCCACTCAGCGCGAAGGGTAGAAAATTACACAGACCTCGCGCACTTTCCTTTTGTTCACCCTGAAACGCTGGGTAATCCTGACTTTGTCACCTTCCTGATCCCCGATATCGATTTGCAACGCCATGGTCGAATGCGCTTTAAATATGAACCTCCCGAAGGAGGCAGAAATGGAATGGATGCGGCAGGAAACCTCGCTCCACTGATCCACACCGATTACACCATCCAGTTACCTTTCGGTGTCACACTCGACCAGCCTCTTGCTAATGGCACACGCACAATTATGTGGATGTGGGCAACACCGATTGATAACAGGCATTGCCGCACGTTTTGGTTCTGCTGCAGTAACACCAAAGCGCCCTTTGATCCTGCCGTACCTATCGCGACACAAATGGCCATTCTCGAAGAAGATATTGGCCCCGTTGAAAGCCAAGAACCAGAACAGATTCCGCATCCCCGTGATGAGATTGCCATCGCTGCAGATAAAGTCTCACTGACATACCGCCGTTTACTCTTTGAACTATGTAAGGCTAAAGCAGCCGGCCAAGAGGCTGTTACTGCCTTTCTGGCCTCTGAAAGAACCAATATCTGACCCATATCTTTGAGTACAACGTGGAGTGTTTGATGAACCAGCACAACAGAAAAAATAAGGGAGTAATGACGCTCGAATGTGTCGATATCGCATCTGAAACCCATGATGTTAAAAGCTTCTACTTTCGTATCGTGTCAGATGAACAAGGCCCCCCACTCCTTTGGCCACATCGGCCAGGACAGTTTGTTACGCTAAGGCTTTGGTATAAAGGCACCTTGATTCCACGTTCTTACACAGTTTCATCACCGCCGACTCGCCCTTCGCTACTTTCGCTAACCATAAAGCGTGATCCTGCAGGATTAGTCTCAAGGTTCATGCACGACAGGCTCAGCATTGGCGATAGGCTCAGTTGCACGAGCCCAGGGGGAAACTTTGACCTTTACTCGATAAAGCCAAGAAGAAAGATCGTCATGTTGACAGGTGGAGCGGGGATCACACCAGCAATGAGCATGCTCCGTTATCTCTATGACATGAGGGCAACTGAAAATGAAGTCATCTTTATCCATTCTGCCCGCACCCCCGATGACATTATTTTCCGTGATGAAACACTGCTGATGTCAAAGCAAAGTCACACCAAGGTACACTATGTCTGTGCGCAACACGCTGAGCCGGGTATGGAAAACGGTTTTCTATCAAAGGAGATACTTCAACGTATTGTCCCCGACATTCATGATTCTACCATCCTCACTTGCGGGCCCACCCCATATATGGATGCTGTAAAAAGTATGCTCAATGAGATTGGGGTCGATATGAACAATTACCACGAGGAAAGCTTTGGCGACCCGTCGAAGCGTTTCAACCCAGGGGGTGCGACACCAAAAACACTCGATCTAGGGTGTTCGGAGTCTACAACAAAAAGCGATAGCCCACGTTTTCATGAAGACAACGCAACAAGCGAAATACCTGACCTCGCCGCAGACACCGAAGACTGCACCGTCCGTTTTTCTATCAGTAATCAAACATTGACGTATTCACCTCAAGAGACCCTTTTGCAAGTCGCTACCCGCGCAGGCATAGCTGTAGCAACAAATTGCCAGATGGGGCTTTGCGGCACATGCAAAGCAAAGTGTACCGCTGGAAACGTGGTGATGGATACCACTGAAGGTCTTACCGACGAGGACATGAGCAATGGGTATGTGCTCACCTGTGTAGGCAGAGCAAATGGGTTGATTGATCTCGAACTTTAATCGTTTTTTCAGTATTCATTAAGGAACAAAATGGACGGAATATCGCTTGGCTGCAACGGCCGTGGACTTATGCATACCAAAGAACTGCCCTTGAACGATCAATTTCGCCTTATTCGAGACAGTGGAGTCTTCGACCATTTTGATCGCATACCTCAACCTGGGCAGGAAAGAGAATACGTTGAAGCATCAAACCGATTCGGCATACCGCTGACTACCGGACTGTGGACTTACCAGATTGGCCGTGACGAAAAACTGGTAGAACACAATTTACAATGGGCTGCAAAAGCAGGTGCAAAGTGTCACAACCTCATGATTTCCACCCGCCATGCTGCCGGGCATGTGGTCAGAGATGATGAAGTGGTTGCGTTTTATTTACGCGCCTATGAGGCCGGAGAACGGCTTGGTATCACGATATCCATTGAAGTACATATCTATATGTTTACCGAAGACTTTCGCCGAATAACACCGATAGCAAATCTGATTCGGTCACGAGGCGTTCCCTTTAACTTTGTACTCGACCACAGCCACGTCTTACTGAAAATGGAAAACCCCGAAGAACAGGATGTCAGCGGCATACGTGAAGATGTTGAACTCGGTCGTCTAGTATTAGACCCCTTTGATGACGACAACATTATTGACGAATGGATTCATCAGAATATGGTGGTATGGCTTCAGGTGCGTCCTGTTGCTCCAAATGGACCCAAAAACAATGCTCAAATAGGGCCTGGCGGTCGCTGGGGTAGAGCCTGCCAGTATCCGTTCAAAAAGCCGCTAAAAGGAGAATGGGACCATTTTTGGCATGCTTACAAAGTGGAACCTTGTAAGGAAGTGGTTCGTAAAGTATTCCAATATCATCAGAGTACGCCAACAAGTCCGCTTAGGTGGATAACGACAGACATGATTGATATGCCAGACTATGGCGGAGGGACACGCTACTCCCTGTTTGAGCAAAATGTGGCAATCGCTGAGTGGCTGCGTTCAACGTGGTCTTCCTTTATTCCCAAAAAACCTGCAGATGCATGATGCACAGAGGTAGACAGGTGCTCTGAGTCGCGGCGTTCCTTTGCAGGTAAAGCCATCTCCGCCAAAAAGGAACAACAAAGAGCACCACCCTGATGCTGTCCCTTCTATACCCAGAACGGTCTCTCGTTTGCAAAAATTACTTCTGGCTTAATAACAACATGGAATATATGAAAGAGCTTTGCGATTATTGGGTGAACGAGTTCGATTGGAGAAAACAAGAAGCCAAACTCAACCGATATACTCAATTCACTGTTCCTGTGGACGGCATCAACCTGCAGTACATCATAGAGAAGGGGAGCGGCCGAACACCTACACCTCTTCTTTTAAGCCATGGCTAGCCTAGCTAAGTGACTGAATTAAATCATTTAATTGGGCCTCTTTCACACCCGGAACGCTTCGGCGGAAACATTAAAGATGCCTTTGACGTAATTGTGCCCTCACTACCGGACTTTGGATTCTCAGGTCGCCCACCTCGTCCCTATAAACCACGTAAGATAGATACCATTTGGCTAAATGGCTACGGATTCCCCCGTTTTCGAGGTGGTCCAATGTATTACGCTAAAGCAGCAGAAATAAGTAACACGATTGAAAGTATCAATTATCTTTACCGTGAAACAAATAAAGCATGGTGGCAACCTTCTGAGAAATTAGAAACTATTTAAATTCATCTTACGCACTAATAACTCCATTTTCCCCGCATTAATTTGCGGGATTTTTTATACCTAAAAAAAGACCTTAACTAATGTTAAGGCCAAATACTAGGAGTGTATTAACGTACCAAGTGCTAAGGATTAATCAGTAAAAGCTCTCCTATATTTTAAAACGGAAGGCTTAGAAATAAGCAACCGCATTGAGCAGTGCGATAAATTGATCGTCTGATGTACCACCAGCAAACAGCCCCGCACCATTGCCTTTATAGGTGTCATAGCGAAGTTCAGGACGGATCTTGAAGTGTTGATTCACACTCCAGTCGAGATTTGTCGTCACGGAGTAAACGTCACCACCTGTTGCACCGACTGAACTCCACAGCACATTCGCTGCATTCTCATCATCAAACCATTCGGCACGGGCTGCGAAGAAGAGGTTATCGTCCAGTTTATATCTCGCGCCCAGATTCAACCCCATCCAGTCACTGTCTTTAGTGATAAATACAGGTGCCGCTGCTACATCGCCACCTTCCTGAAAGCCATAAACAAACTCTGCGGCCAACTGCAGGTCTGGATTGACAGTTTGGATCAGCGTGGTAGAAGAGTGAAAACGGTCGAGCTTCTCATCGGTAGAGCTAACAGCAATGTAGGGTGAACCGCCTTTGGCAGCGCCAAATGCATCGCCTTCGCCATCACCGTAGATAAACTCGAAATCTAACCAGGTTGCTAAATCCGGGCTACGCCAGCGCGCTGCACCGATAAAGGTTGGACGCTTTTCATCCCAATTATTCCAGCCCGCCACCAGACCGGCATCAAAGCTCAAAAGCCCAAAGTCTTCCTCCGTCGGTACTTTGATGCTGGCAAGCGCACCAACGTGTTTTGAAGGGCCATGTTGCGTGGCGTAAGTGTGCGTGACAAACCAGTTGGGCGGCGTAAAAGGAGCACCGACTTCATTGCCGATGAAAGTGAAGAAGCTACCTACCATCAATGTCATACCATCTAATACTGGCAAGTACGCATCAATGTAAAACTGCGGAATGGCGAGTTTGTTGTCGTCATCGTTATCGAAGGTGTAGTCGTCAATGCCTGCAGTACGGAAAAACTGAATGTCCTGGCCGTACATAGCTGTCACGTTGAAATCAATACGCGCTTCACCAACCGGACCTGGGAATGGTCCTACCCGACTCAAGACGTTCTGAGCCGGTGCAAAAGCACCAGTCGGCAAACAACCCATGCCCTTACACAACATTAAGCCGATTTGGTTTAGGCCTACACCGTCTTTCTGGTTTAAAAAGGCACCGTTGCTGATATTGCCATCGCCAATCGTGTCTGAAGCATGAAGTGCCGTCGCTTCTGCCCAGCCTGCGATAGTGATTTCATATTCATCTAGAGCGTTGTTTGTCGCTGCACGAAACAGCGAGCCTCCTGCAGGTTCAGCATTCGCTAATCCCACTGTAGGTACCATTAATGCCAAAGAGACTGAAAGTCCCAATATATTCCTTGTTAATCTCATACTGCTTTCCTTTGATGGTTTAATTATCACATCTAGCGGTGATAACTTTCCTTGATTTTTAAATTAATTTATTAGCCAACTAAAAGAACAAATAGACGAAACCTGTCCCCGTAAAAACGGAGATTCATGGGATTTTTTATTATTTAAATAGAGTGGACACTGGAGCCTAGTTGGACAATCCTCAAAATTAAGGAGAATTGTCCAACTTATACATCTATGACAATTTAACGCCTGCTAATAAACCCGTTCCTTCAGTACAATTAATATATTCCCCATACTGAGAGCCAGCTGGTAATACTGATACTTCGTGCCAAAGTTGTAGCTGAAGGTCAGGTCCATACTTGGGTGCAATTTCAAGGAAAGTATTAAATATCGCCACATGAGTAGGATGGCTTTCAGACCATGCCTCTAAGTCTGACATCGTGCGGAAGAAGGCAAGACCAAACGTGCACTCCTGCTTGCCTTTAAAGGGCATAAACTGCGTCATATAACGGCAGCTATAACAATTGACCTCATCACCTTCATCACGCAGGAAATTCATACCCGCTTTAAGCACCGGTTCAATTTGATTTAGGTACTCTTCCCTTTGGGTTCCTGTAGTGTGACTCCAATCCTGACCAGATCGGATAATGCAAAGGTTCTCATGTGCACGAACCACAACACGATTTCCCTGTTGTTCAATCACTTCCAAAGTCTGATGCGCTTCAAAAGGGTTTTCAGCCGAGAGCGGAATACGATCCCGCATCCCCCCCCAATAGCCATGACGTTCAATCGGGCCTTCGATGTCCTTGCGTATCTGACTAAAGCCATGGTTGTGTACCGGGCCAGAGAACAGGGTCTCAAGGCGTTCAAAAGGTACATTGAACACCTCCCTGAAAATCCCAAACCCCCACTTGTCATCCGAATATAACTCCCAGAATAAGGTCACAACATCGCTGTGCAGCCAATCTGCGCAGGCTTGCGCATCCATCCAATAGATAATCGCAATGGTTTGGCTGAGCCCATCTTTGTCTTCGCAGGTTGCAAAATCGCAAACATCCGCGTTTTTAGCGAGACCATTCAGTGCACCAACAAACTCGCTGATGTAAGCATCAGATTTATGCTGACACCCTATAATGCACATGCTGACGTCTTGTTGGTTTTCGGCAAATACCGAACTCCATGCTGGTACGGGTGGCTCCCAATCCGGTGGCATCTTCAGAGGCAGTTTTCTGTTGGTTGTATTATTCGCCATGGTGAGTACTCCTTGTGCTTATGGCTTCAAATTGGTGACATCGGTTTTCTAGGCCTTACCAAGGTTTAAGTCGGTGCAACAATGAAGAACGTTCACTCACAACTTCAACCGCTTCCTCCTGCCCCGTTGTTGCCAGCTCTGACATTGCCGTTTTTGACGCATCAAGGTCTGTTACTTCTACAACTGCACGTCGTTTTTCACGATCTATCAGTAAACGTGTAGCATCTTTCTTCGCATAGTGGCCCGCAGGGTCAGCGACAGCTTTGGCATAAGGGATCATGCTGAGGTCAATATCTGCAATCACTAAGCCCTCTTCCGTCTCTCCAATTTCAGAACCAATAGACTGCCCATCCGGCGCGTAGATTTTGGTGTAACCACCCCCGATCTGGCACATCGCCTCTTTTTCGGGATCACCCTGACAAAGCATTTCCTGCTGCGCTTTGCTCACCGTGGCACATGGCGCAATAACGTAACAGCCACCTTCCACGGCATATATCATGCTGGCTGCGTTGTTCACTACGTCGCCAAGGGCATGGGCCATTCCACGATAGAGGGAAAAATTCGGCCATGCCGCGCAATGGATCTGTTCATTCTGAGCGTACATCGCATACTTAGAGAGTGGCTGAAGATGTTCCCAACAGGAAAGCTGTCCAATGCGGCCAATTGACGTTTCCTTTACTGCCAGGTCGCTACCATCACCTTCACCAAACACAGTGCGTTCTACGTGGGTAGGTTTGAGTTTTCTTCTACGGCTGATAATTTCGCCATCTTCGCCATAGTGCCACTGCGAGATATACAGGCTGCCGCCGTCACGCTCACTCACACCGATTGAAACCTGAATATTGTTTCGACGAGCCGCCTCAGCAATGGCTTTGTCTTCCTCGCTGCCCACTTCAATGCTGCTGTCAAAATAACGCCCTACAAATTGCATCTGCCATGCAACTGGGCCTAACCAGATATGATTGGGATAACCTGGAAGCCAGGTTTCCGGGAAGACCACCAACTTGCACCCTTTGGAAGCGGCTTCATCGATATACGCTTCGGCTCGCTGTATCCCTTCTGCGAGATTTAAAAAAGATGGTGCTGCCTGTACCGCAGCCACTTTAAATACTTCCGACATCGCGCGTTCTCCTTCTTCGCGTGTAGTAATTTGGTTTTGGCCACCCACTCATAAGTGATGTCTGGCAAATGATGAAAACCAGAGCTTTACGGCGGGCTTCTAAAACACTAAGAGGCGAACGGGAGGATTGCTTGCGTAAGAAGGCGGCCTTAGTTGTCGTAAAAGGCAGCGGTCAAGCCGACTCACATTTGAGACAGTGTCAATTTTGCATTTGGTGTTACAACATAAAGGTAGGGTTTAAAAGAGAGCACACGGATGAGTAGTACCGTCAAAAGGTTTACCTATGACACAAGCCATTGCCAACCTGGCGAAAAATTCGCTTTTTGGCGGGAGTCGGTGTGTGATGCTTATGTCAACTTAGGTTGCGAAGCTCTATCTCGTAAAGACTTTAAAGGAAGAATTGAACTCTCCAAACATGACGTTATTGACCTTTCCTTTGTGTCTGGGTCGAAACACAAGGTCATCAGGCGTGCGGAAGACATTGGGCGCACATCAGAAGCCGAATTCCTGTTAAGTATTCAACTTAATAACCGTTCTGTTATCGAACAATGTGGCCGTGCGGCTCCACTATCCCGCTACGATTTTACTCTGTATAGCAGTACAGAAACTTACTCCATTGACCTCGAAGAAGACTTCAAACAGTTAGTCATCAAGTTTCCAAAGAAGGCACTATTAAGCCGGCTCCCTGACGCCAATATGCTCACGGCAATTCCCGTCAACGGGACATCTCAACTAGGCAGTTTAGTGGCAACGACGGCGTTAAATATTTCTTCGCTTATCGACAGCCAAACCACGGACTGTAAACTCCTGTTGCAAGAGACATTGATAGATTTGATCGCCACGTCATTAGCACCACTCCGAGGCTCTCGTCTCGAGTTGTCTCAGCCAGAGCAGCAACTGCTGATTCGCGCCAAGTCTTTTATTCTCATAAACCTGCAAGATGCCAGCCTTAACCGTGAAGACATTGCGAAAAGCCTAGGGTTGTCAGTACGTCGCCTTAGCGAAGTGTTTACGAAAAATGGAGAAACGGTATGTGGCTTTATCCGAGAGAGCAGAATGCAGAAAATCGCCAGTGATCTAGTGGACGAGCGCTTTCAAAAAACGGGGATCAGTGAAATCGCATTTAAATGGGGGCAGAACAATCTTCAACACTTCTCACGCTCCTTTCGGGATCAATTCGGTTGTTCACCAAGAGACTACAGGAGAACAATTCTCGATCCTAAGTAATCGGTATTTTGAAGCCTTTAATATTGCGAATAAAAAAGCCGCTAACTTTCATCAGCGGCTTTTTTGTTATTCGTCTGTTTACTGCTGATTAAGCAAAGCTTGCAGCTTGCGACGCGATAACGAACTCTTCATTGGTTGGGTTTCTATTCGTATGGTTCAATTTTGGACCGCTCAATACGACCCATCAATCAAAATCAAAGTCAGACACGTACTTTTTCTTAAATTGCTGCAAATTCTCAGCTGCCTCGCCCTGCATCTCAGCGCCAGCGAAACGGTTATCCATAGGCATCCAACCGTATGGGTTGTTGTCGTACATTAAGTTCACATGGCGACACAGACCGAACAGGTTGTTGTATATAGAGTGTTCATTGACCCCAAACTCATTAAGCTCTTGAATAATCTTAACTTTGAGATCTGGCATAATCGGAAGCTCAGTCAACGCAGCATGCATTCCTTCTTCCTCCTCCAACGCCGTGAATTGAGGGCGGCCCTGAATAAGGGTGGAGGCATGCACAGTTAGCCGTTTGTTTTTGTCTGCGGCTTTCCCGTAAACAGGCATGATGTGTGTTTGGGTAATAGCAAAAGGATCATCGTCCATACCCAGTTGTGGAATACTCTCCGTGTTCAGTACATAAACAAGAGGCTGAGATCCTGAACTATGACAGGCGTACCATAGCGCTTCGTAAGGATTAATCGTCCAGTCCAACAAACGGGTTTCCAAGCCGGCGTTGTGCGCTTTCATCAGTAAGTGGCATGTCGAAGGGTTATCAACATCGATATAGTCCCGGCCGTACTCCGCGATATGCGCGAGCATCTTGGCTTCCGTTTCTGAGGCTTTGGTATGACCGCGAGCCGCTTGGGGAAGCAATTTACAGCGGATATTTGGCTGACCTCGAAACAGCATGGTTTTGTTAGTTTCGGTGATATTTTCAACCGCTGCCGTAAAGCCAGACAGTGAGTCTATATAGTTAATATGATTCATAATTCCCTCGCATTGGAGTAGCCAACTGAGCTGTTTATCTCTTTTTGTACGACCGTCACCGCGATAACGTTAACAATGTCATCCACGCTGCAACCCCTCGATAAGTCATTCGCTGGTTTTGCCAAGCCTTGCAACAAAGGACCAATAGCAACCGCTCCTCCAACACGCTCAGCCAGCTTGTAGCAAATATTTCCTGCCTCCAGGTTAGGGAAAATAAGGACATTCGATTTCCCTTTTACGTTGGAGTTGGGCAGTTTCTTCTTCGCGATATCCGCGACAATCGCCGCATCCAATTGGATATCTTCATCGATAGCAATGTCCGGCAACTGCTGCTTTACCCGCTGAGATGCCCTGACGACTTTGCTAACCGATTCGTGCTGTGCACTGCCGCTGGTTGAAAAAGACAACATCGCGACTTTCGGTTCTTCCATGAGTAAGGTTTCTGCATTCTTCGCTGCTGCAATAGCAATGCTCGCAAGCTCTTCGTCGGAGGGATCAATTACCAGCCCACAGTCTGAAAAAATCAGCCCTCCTTTGAGGGTGTGGAAGGGCTGGCACAGCATCATAAGAAAGAAGCTCGACACAATCGTGCTGGTGCCATCCAATCCAATGATTTGTATTGCGCTACGAACCACATCTTTCGTTGTGTGCACTGCCCCAGCGACTGAGCCGTCTGCGAGTCCTTTGGCCACCATAAGGTTGGCAAAATTGAGTGGCTTAAGCGTCTCTTGCAACGCCTGCGTAGGCGTGATGCCTTTCTTTTCCCTAAGCGCGAGATACAACTCCGACAGAGAGGCGGTGAGCGGGCTGGATTGAGGCTCAATCACCTCAAAATCATCCAGTCGAACGTTAGCTTCGTCAGCGGCCAGTTGTAGTTTTTCTCTTTCACCAACCAAAACGACCTTTGCAATTCCGTCTTGTTGAGCCTGAGCGGCGGCGATGAGAATCCGTTTATCATCGCCTTCACATAGCACAATTTTTGAGTCCAACTTTTTCGCTTTCTCAATAATATTGTTTAGTGCTTTCATCACTTACTGCTCTCTTAACGTCACTTTTCAAAACCCAATATCCCTATGGGATTTCATCCGAATATCTCTAAACAAAGCTTTCGTTTGTCTACTCCTCTTTATGGGCCCACCAGCGAAGGAAGCCATAGGGTGAGTTGTGGGAAGAAAGCGATAACAAACACACCAAGCACCGAGGCAAAAACGAAGGGATGAATTCTTGAAGTAATTTGCTCGACGCTCGAACCGCCGATACCGGACGCGACAAAAATGTTCTCTCCCAATGGCGGCGTCGCAAAGCCAATGGATAAGGTACAAATCACCACGATGCCAACATGCGTTGGATCCGCGCCTAGCATGTACATGATGGGCAGAAGCACAGGCACAATGATCATTATCGCCGCCAGGGTTTCCATAAACATGCCGATAAAGAGCAGTAGCATGATGGTCAATGCCCAAACCAGATACATGTTGTCCGTGACACTCAATAGCGCATCAGCCACATGAACCGGAATTCGCTGCTCGATAAGAAGACGCCCGAAAACCGTGGCAGCGAAGAGAATCAAAAGAACCCGGCCGGTTATCCATGTTGTAGTGGTCAAAGACTTAAGCACATTCTTAAATTTCAGTTCTTTATGTAAAAAGAACCCCACAAACAGTGAGTAGAAAATCGCCACCACTGCCGACTCGGTTGGCGTGAAAATGCCACTATAGATCCCGCCCAGTATCAGAAATGGCGCAAGAATCGACCAAACACCCCGACGCAACGAGTGGTTGATGTCAGGAAGAGACCAGGACTCCATCAAGCCTTTGTAGCCACGACGTTTTGAGATGTAGTAGTTGGTCAATATCAGGGTTGTCGCCATGATCAGTCCGGGAACAACACCTGCTATAAACAATTTGGGGATGGAGACAGTATCAAACTCGCCATGCAGGGATATCGCTTCTGGCGGTGCCATCAACCCCATCGCAGAGATACCGAAGATGACAATAGGTATGGACGGAGGAATGATTATCCCTAAACCGCCGCTTGCGGCTGTCACCGCTGACGCGTAGCTCGCTTCATATTCGCGTTTCACCATTGCAGGAATCATCAGCATGCCCACTGCTGCCGTGGTCGCTGGCCCTGAACCGGATATCGCACCGAAGAAAAGACAGGCAAAAACCGTTGCAGCACCAAGTCCGCCTGTTACCGGGCCTGCCATGTTTTCTGCAATATCGACCAATCGGCGTGATATACCAGAGGCTTCCATCAAGGCTCCGGCCAAAACAAAAGATGGCAGTGCCATCAGTGGAAAGTTCCCGACAGACGTGAATGCGATTTGCACCAGTGCAATAGGGTTTTTATCCAAAATCAGGTAGGCCGCCATCGATGCGCCAGCCAAAGAAACGGTGATAGGTGCCCCAAGCACCAGCAGAACTAAAAAACCACCAAATAAAATGAGTGTTAAATAGGCTTCCATAAGGTTGAATCCCTTCTCGCTATCTTGTCACCGCCGGGCCTATGGCAGCTTGGGAATATCCATCTTTTTTTCGCTGAGCTTGCGGATCTCTTCTGCCTCTGGGTCATCGTGTTCAATGCCTTTTAAGCGATCGATAACATTCCATAGAATCCGTATCGACATCAGCAAAAACGCGATGGGCAGAATCATGTAGATGTACTTCATTGGGATACCGGTGGTTTGAGACTTCCAAAACAAGTTCATCTTGTTGAAAACAAAGTCATAACTCAGGTAAACAAAATACAGATTGAAAGCAATCCAGAGCAGATCGGCGATCGTCTCGCAGACGGTTTTTACGATGGGTGGAAAGTAGTTAAAGTGGAAAGAGACTCGGTTATGAGCAGACATTTTTGCTGCGACAACAGCACCTAAATAGGTAAACCAAACGAATAAATAGGTCGCGACTTCATCACCCCAAGGAATGGAGTATTGGAAAAACTGTCTAACCAAGATCTGCGTAAACAAAAGCGTGACAAATACCGCCAGAAACAAGCAGCAGATGTATTCTTCAATCCTGTTTAGGTGACGACGCACTGTTAACATTATCGACATGCTCTTACTCTCAACGTTCAGGCTTCAAGGGTGAGTTCAATAGCTAACCCGTCGGACACGTTCAGTGCCCGACGGGTATTTCGATTATCGACCGAGCTGTTTCAGTGCGTTATCCAGTTTTTCTTTACCACCAATACTGCTGTAGAACTTCGGCCAAACAACAGTTGTTACACTCTCAATCCATTCCTTCTCGTTATCAGCCGGTTCGGCGATTTCCATGCCTTTTGCTACCAGCTCTTTCTTGATGCGATCTTCGGTATCTTTAAGAAACTCAAAGCTATGTACCGTCGCTTCCTGACCCGCCTCTAAAATCGCCTTTTGCATTTCGGGTGATTGGTCCTGGAAGACCGACTCACTGATGATGAGAGGCTCCATCGAGAAGATGTAACGGATATTGGTCACGTACTTCTGTACTTCATTGAATTTCATGGCAGAAATAGTGATGTAAGGGTTGTCCTGACCATCAACCACACCTTGCTGGAGGCCGGTAAAGGTCTCTGACCACGCCATGGGTGTAGGGTTAATACCCAGCGCCTGATAGGAAGCAATCATGATTTCATTTCGGGGAACGCGGATCACCAGACCTTTGAGATCTTCAGGCGTTTTGACAGGGCGTTTAGAGTTGGTGAGAACGCGGAAACCTGAATACGCCCAACCAACAATTCTGACGCCTGCATCACGTATGGTGTTCTCTACTAGCTCTTTACCGATGTCGCCTTGCGTCAGCAGTCTCGCCTCTTCGGCTGACTGAATCACGTAAGGCATAGTCAACAGGCCAACAGTGGGAGAAAAAGGCGTCACGTTGTTGATGGCCAACACAGAGAAATCAAGCAAGCCGATAGCTGCATTGTTAACTGTGTCTTGCTCGGTACCTAACTGGCCATTGGGAAAGAGGTCAACCTTAGCTTTACCACCCGTTTTATCACTGAGTTTTTCAGCAAACGTTTTACCCAGTTCCCATTGTGTACCACCAGCAGCATCACCCAACGCCATTTTGAATGTTTGAGCGTATAACTGCGGAGTGGTCAGCGCCATGCTGAAAGCGGTGACAATAGCGAGGACGTTACTACGAATTAATTTCATGATCTTAACCTCTTTAATTAATGTATTGGTTCTGACTTTCCTCGGGTGCTAGCCACCCAATGCAGGCGGCAAAACGTTGCTCTAGATTTCGATGTTATTGTCCCAAACCAACTGAATTCTCCGTTTACAGCTGGTTTGGCGTCATGCTTGGCTCCATCAAGCAGGTGCGCTGCAGCGAGCGTCTATCAATTTCTGATTCGAATACATGCCCCTACATCACTAAAGCACTTCGTCTTTTAAGTGATACCAACGGTATAGGAATCGCTGCCCTAGCCGTCGAAACGGTGCAAAGTATTCGGATTCAACAAGCTCTCTCACATTTGGATAAGGCAACTTTGACTGGAAAATAGGAAGATTGAGGTCTTTGGTATCCTCCGCAATCCACTGCGCTAACCGTTTGCCAGCTTGCGCGGAGTACATCACGCCATTGCCGCCATAACCCAATGCGTAATAAAGGGTCTCAGATTCGTTTGGTTGGAAAATCCTCGGCATCATGTCATGGCTCACATCCACCCAACCCCACCACGAGTAGTCGATACCAATGCCTTGCAAAGCAGGGAATTTTCGAACCATATCCGTATAGAGCTTGTCCTCATACTTCTGTTTTGGCGCGTCAAAACCGGTAATGGCGCTACGCGATCCAATCTGTAGCCGGTTATCAGGAAGTAACCGGTAGTAATGCCGAAGAACACGGGTGTCTGTGATGATCTGCGTTGTTCTGAAATTGCACGCCTCAATTTCTGAGGGTGTTAAAGGCCGGGTTACCATGGAATTAGACAGTATGGGCAACAAGCGGTTTTTCAGCTGAGGATGCAGCGATTGAGAGGTATAGCCCCCCGTTGCGATGCCTACGCTTTGCGCTTTTACCGTGCCATGCGGTGTTTGAAGGTAGTGGATACCCTTTCGTGTTTCCCACCCGGTAACTGGGCTTGCAGGGTGCACTTTCACACCTAAAGCGCGTGCCTTCTTCAAATAACCAAAGGCCAGTTTGCCCGCATGTATGCCGATCCCCTCGGGTTCATGCAACGCCCCTGCTGCTTCCACATCGTTGACGTATTGTTCTTTTACGGTCTGGGCATCAAAGATTTGAGCATCATAATTAAACGTTTTACGAAGCAGTTGCGCCTCTTTGACTAGCCCTGGCATCACCTTCGCTCGGTGCGCAATATAGAGATGTCCACCCGGCTGGGGATCACAATCGATGTCTTTGATCAACGATTTGAACGTTTCCATGCCATCTACACACTCTTGATGCATGCGAAGCGCCGTATCTAACCCCCATCGCTCTATCCACTGTGAGCGCTTTAGCCGGCCAGAAGCGCATTGAGCCTGACCACCATTTCTGGTGCTGCAACCCCAACTGGTGCGGTTCGCCTCTAGAACAGTCGCTTTAATGCCATAGTTTTCTGCCAGAAAAATAGCAGCGGTCAGTCCGGTAAACCCCGAACCGACGATCACAACATCGGCATCAGTATCACCGGGCAGTGGGCCATCATCTTCCGGTGGCGCACCCGCTGTCCCAATCCAATATGAAGGAGAATAATCCCTACCCTTTCCTGGCGTCGCATCCACAAGGGGATCGTAGGCGGGGTCATAAGCATCAACTGCTGGCGTCGGGGAGCGTGAGAGCTCCTTTTCGACACCAGATATCTCTTGACTGGCTGATTCCATTGCTTGCTCCGATATCAATTGCTACAACAATCAAACCACTAAGGCAGGTCTGTCTTTGCGGAAGGCATTTTTCACTGCAATCTTGCCGTCACGGAGCGTAAACACATCCACCATGCGCGCTTCTATCCGACTGCCATCTGGTTTTGTTGCACAGAAAGTAGACTCAGTGATGGCTTTGCCCCCGGATAAAATCGTGTGCTCTGCATCTTTCCAACACACATCAGGAAAGGTTTTCCAAACTTGCTCAAATGCATCGCGGACGGCATCAAACCCTGAAATAGTCGTGCCTTGCAGTTCACTACCGGCTGCCGTAAGAAAAACGCAGTCATCCGTCATAAATGTCATCAGTGCTTCAACATCATGATCATTCCACGCTTTCGAAAACGCATCCAAAAAATCGGTGGTAATGGCATCTGGGTTTGCCTGAGTCATAGGGTTGTTCACGTTAAAACTCCTTTTCATCGTCGGTCAGCGCTTTAAGCTCAACCTTGTTATTTTTGAAATCTGTCTCGGGTTAATTTTTAAAAGAGGTCTGGCCGATCGCACTCAGCCAAACACTCACTCTTTATTTAAAGAATTTTCCTTCTCGGTGCTGTCGACTTCGCGACACGCGGTTAAACGTAGTCCTGATACTTTTCGAGGAAGCGAACAGGTGTAGACAGCGCATCACGGCGGAATGGGTCTCCCAGCTCCTGAGTACACATGATTTCAATCACGGTGGTTTTCCCTTCGTTCATTTGTTTGTCGATGGCTGCTTTGAGTGCCGGACCAACATCTTCCAAACGATCCACAGTGACGCCTTCTGCCCCCATAGCGCGTGCAATTTCTGCAAAGCTTTGGTTATCCAATTCGCCCGCCACAAATCGACGGTTGTAAAAATCAACCTGGTTCTTCTTCTCCGCGCCCCATTGGCGGTTATGGAATACCACTGCGGTGACTGGAATGTTGTGTCGTACACAGGTCATGGTTTCAACCAGGCTCATTCCCCACGCACCGTCACCGGCGTAAGAAATAGCGGGTCTGTCTGGTGCTGCCATTTTGGCGCCAATAATGGTTGGGAAAGCGTAACCACAGTTACCGAAGCTCATTGCCGCGAAGAAGCTGCGGGGCTTTTCGAATCTTAGGTAGCTGTTAGCAATGGAGTTGATGTTGCCAATGTCGGTAGAGACCATGACATCCTCAGGCATGGCTTTTTCAAGCTCACGCAGGACTTGGCGCGGGTGGAGGTATTCGCCACCGGAAAATGGCGTTTCATTCGCGTTTTGCTCAATCATATCGAGGCTGAAAGCGTCTTTTTCATGCGTCCACTCATCCAGCTCCTTTTCCCAGGCATCTTTTTCCTGTTTCATGATGCCAAGACGCGCTTCTTTATTGCTGTCACAAGCCAGCTCTCGGCTACTTAACCGTTCAGTCAGTGCCACCGCTGCCGCTTTCGCATCACCACAGATACCGACTGAAATTTTCTTCACCAATCCCAGCATTTTGTTGTCAGCGTCAATCTGAATGATTTTGGCGTTCTGCGGCCAATAATCGAGACCGTGTTGTGGCAAGGTGCCAAATGGACCCAGACGGGAACCCAACGCAATAACAACGTCTGCTTGCGCGATCAATTTCATCGCCGCTTTTGAGCCTTGGTAGCCCAATGGACCACACCATTGTGGGTGTGAAGCAGGGAAAGAGTCATTGTGCAGATAGCTGTTTACCACTGGCGCACCTAAACGCTCAGCAAGCGCTTTACACTCTTCTACAGCGTCAGCCATTACCACGCCGCCACCGGAAATGATCACAGGAAACTTGGCTTCAGCGAGAATATCAGCGGCCTCATTCAAACTTTTCTCACCGCCAGGACCACGGTCTAAACGGGCAGGTTTTGGAATTTCACAAGTGATTTCACCATAGAAATAGTCGCGCGGAATATTCAGTTGCGTTGGGCCCATTTCGCTCATGGCTCTGTCAAAGCAGCGTCCTGTGTACTCCGCCATTCTTGCTGGGTGAGTGACATGTCCTTGGTATTTAGTAAATTCCTGAAACATTGGCAGCTGATTACACTCTTGGAATCCGCCCAACCCCATGGTCATGGTTCCTGTTTCCGGTGTAATCATCACCACTGGGCTGTGTGCCCAGTAAGCTGCTGCTATCGCAGTCACACAATTACTGATTCCTGGGCCATTCTGTCCAATCACCACCCCATGATTCCCTGATACACGTGAGTAACCATCTGCCATGTGCGCTGCACCTTGCTCATGAACGACCGGGATCATTTGAATACCCGCAGGCGCGAAGATATCCATCGCATCCATGAATGCAGAGCCCATGATGCCAAACATCGTTGTGACGTTGTTTGCGACCAGTGTTTCCACGAATGCTTCTGATGGCGTCATCTTGGTTGGACCTTCAACAACAGTGCGCATCGATGATTCACTCATAACGTTCTCCTTGCTAAATTTCATATTATGGAATTAAATGTTTCGTTATACGGAATTTGAAATTTAGTTAATGCCATGTTTCGGGATTGGTCAACCAAAAATTTAAATAACGGAATTTTTGATATCGAAAGTCTCACCAGCGAGAAATCGCCTCGTTGGTAAAAACAAGACATAAGAAGGCTCGCTAAAGGCTTAATAACGGAGGAAAAATGGAGAGGACGATGATGCAAGGACCCGATATCCAGGTGTCGGCCAAAGAAACATTCGGTATCGATACAGGATTAGTTGTACCCGCTTTTTCCAGCACCAGCGACCTGGTGCCCAAAATCGATCCTGACTACGTCTTCAATCCAGAAGTGACCAGTGCGATTCTCGCGGGCTTCGCTCACAACCGGAGAACACTGATTCAAGGGCTACATGGCACGGGTAAATCCACCCACATTGAGCAAGTTGCAGCCCGGCTTAACTGGCCTTGCATGAGGATTAACCTTGATGGGCATATCAGTCGATTGGATTTGGTAGGAAAAGATACCTTGGTGATCCGAGACGAAAAGCAGGTCACCGAATTCCAAGACGGTATTCTGCCCTGGTCTGCGGCCCGACCGATTGCGCTGATCCTAGACGAATATGACGCCGGCAGACCTGATGTCATGTTTGTTATTCAGCGCTTACTTGAGAAAGACGGAAAGCTTGTCCTGACTGACAAAAACCGGGTGATAGAGCCTCACCCTTCATTCCGCCTGTTTGCCACAGCCAACACTGTCGGTTTAGGCAATTTGCAGGGCCTGTATCATGGCACTCAGGTATTAAACCAAGCCCAGATAGACCGATGGAATCTGGTTGTCACTCTGAACTACCTCAAGCCAGAAACAGAAGCCAAGATTGTTCTTGCGCGTGTCCCATCAAAAAACACAGAACGCGGACGAAAGCTGGTGGCTCAAATGGTTGAGATTGCCAACCTGACACGCAAAGCGTTTTCAACCGGTGACATATCAACCTTAATGTCGCCACGAACCGTGATTACGTGGGCGGAGAATTGTGAAATATTCAGTGACCCTAGAACTGCCTTCCGCCTCACCTTCCTCAATAAATGTGATGAAGCTGAATGGCCAATCATCAACGAGCTTTATCAACGCTGTTTTAATGCGGAATTCATAGAGGAAGACTCCGCTTTAACGGGTGCTGAAAGATGAGTCGCGCTCACCACCCCGCGCCCGCACCTTTTACCCGAGCCCAGCAGCGCAGACGAGAACTGATTCTGGCAACCATCCGATCGGAAACGGGCAACTCGGAGCTCAAACTTCGTGGTGAGCATTTTTACAATGGAGCGGTGTATGTGCCGATCTCGGCCGCTCACTTACAGGCTCATGATCTTTACCATGATGCGCAAGCACAGCGCGGACGGGCTGATGCAATATCAGCGCGTCTGTTGTTCAGCAATGCTGACGTTCACCGCTCAAGCATGCCTGCAGACCCTGTCGCGGGCATGCTGTTTGACCTCCTGGAACAATTTCGCACAGAAGCTCTTCTCAGGAGCAACCACCAGCCAGGCACACAACAAAATATTCGCTATCGGTTTGACGCTTGGAGCAGGCTCGCATTGCACGCGAATCTGGTGGAATCAAAGCTCGGTATCTTAATTTTCACTGTGATACAGATTGTCCGTTCACGCCTGTTTTCAACGCCCATCGACCCAAAAATTGAAGATTTAATAGAGGCGACCCGCGCTGGTATCACACCCTGTCTGGGTTCAGAACTGGCAGGTCTTCGTCGCAATAAAGACCATCAAACATTTTACGGCCGACACGCTCTATCACTGGCTGAGAAAGTGTCCAACATGGTGAGTGAGTGTGAGAACAATGAAGATGACAATGAAAGGAGTGAGCAGATCCTCAGTGCTTTTCCCCTGTTACTCAGCACGGATATAGAAGCCGACAATACCTACTCTTCAGTCACAGGGGGAAACAGCAAATCATTTGAAATGCACCGCCTTCAATATCGGGTTTTTAACCGTGAATTCGATACCGAGATCGACGCATCCAGCTTGGTGAGAAAAGCGCAGATCGCAGAATTTCGCTCACATCTTGATAAACGCTTTCTTCATCTGGGGCTGAACCTTCGGGAAATATCCAAACGCCTATTGCTTTGTTTGAACCAAAAAACGCGCGACGGCTGGCAATTTGAGGAGGAGGAAGGTTACATCGATGGAAGCCGCCTTCCACAGGTTGTCTCATCCCCTATGGAAAGGCGCGTATTTATCAAAGAACACTTCGTTGAACGTCCTGACAGCGCTGTCACCATACTGATTGACTGCTCAGGTTCGATGAGGCAACACATGGAAAGCATAATCCATCTCGTTGATGGGCTGGTCAGGGCACTAGGTATTGGTGGCGTGCCTACTGAAGTTCTGGGATACACAACCTGTGCTTGGAATGGCGGACGGCCTTACAAAAAATGGCTAATGACCGGTAGGCACGCAATGCCAGGCAGAATGAACGAAGTGTGCCATTTGATTTTCAAAGATGCTGGAACACATTGGCGCCAAGGCTCTAAAAACCTAGCGGCATTGATGAAGGGAGATATTTTCCGTGAAGGTATTGATGGCGAAGCGATTGAATGGGCATGCGCAAGGTCGCGTCAGATAGACACCTCGAGACATCTATTGCTGGTGATATCTGATGGTAGTCCGATAGATACCGCCACCAACCTGACCAATGACGACTTCTATTTGGATAACCACCTCAAGCAAGTCATAGCAAGCCGAGAGAAACAGGGCGATATCATCACTGCTCTGGGTGTGGGTGTGGACCTTAGCCGCTTTTACCCACTCAATTTAACCTTAGATATCGACTTCCAACCTGATAGTGCGACTTTCAACGATGTCATCACACTGATTGCAGAATCAGTACGAAGATCTTATGGCAAAAGGAGGTCATGAAAATCGTGATTTAGTCGCCAACGCCGAAGCGGGATAAATGGCAGAGGATTTCATTTTTCAAGATGGTTTGTTGTCATTTTCCAGAATTTTGATATATATGGCGGGTATGGAATAAGGGAGAACCATGAAAACGAAGAACAAATCTGATCTGGCTGCTGTGGACGGCGACACGCCAACATTACGTCTATTTTCATTGCTGGAACTTATCGCTAAAAAAGACGAATTTTTCTCGCTACAAGATCTCACCGAAGAAACCAACATCCCCAAGCCTTCACTGCATAGAATGCTTCAACAGCTGGAAAGTGCAGGTATCATCCAGCGCGACGGTGACGACAGACACTATGGCAAAGGCGCAAGACTGCGTCATATGGCAGAGAATGTCTTGCTCAACTCCACCACGCACAGCGCACGACACAACCTGTTGAGCCAATTAAGAGATGAAGTGGGTGAAAGCTGTAACCTGACATCCCTGTCCGGCGGTGAGGTCATTTACGTTGACCGCGTAGAAACGGAAGCTCCATTGCGTTTCCATTTGCACCCGGGTTCCCGAGTCCCCGTTCACTGCTCAGCAACAGGTAAACTGTTTCTGGCAAATATGACCCCTTCCCAGCGCCGCAGGCTGCTTGGTAACTCTGAAATGACCGCCTTCACTGAAAAAACGATCACTGATCTGGCTTCTTTGGAGGAAGAGCTCGAAAACGTTCGTGCCTGCGGTTATGCCATCGACAACGAAGAGTTCCTACCCGGATTGTTGTGTGTCGCGGTTCTTGTGCCATCCAAGCGCGGAAAATCCAATCTCGCTGTCGCCATTCAGGCACCTATCATGCGACTCAAAGCCGACCAAGCCTTACATTTCCTCCCTGCACTACAAAGGGCATCTCTCGCGTTTGCGAAGATAGAAGAAGAAAGCTGGGGTGAAGATTCTTGATGCTACCGGTACACACCAAAAATACTAATATTCCAACTACTTGCCGATCCTAACGACTCCCCGTTGAGGAGTCTGAGGTTGGCCATTCGATGTCTTCCATTGACGTGATATCGAAAGCTCTTGAAAAGAACTCTCTTCTCAAAATAATAAGAATAACAATCAGGAAAACAGCATAGAAAACATAAGGATGGATAATCCAAGCCAGTGAGGATATTCCAAAGTAATAAGCTCGCACACCATATTGAAAGTGGTAAGAGGCCAGCACGCTCATTTCGGAGAGTTTGTTGACAACGAGGCTCGTCGCTTTTGAATCCTTTTCACTAGGCTCTGGCGCTGACCCCAGCATAAGCAAAGAGTTCGCGTGTAAACCCATAGACCACGCAAATTCAAAAAACGCAATCACCATGATAATTAACAAACTCGTTATTTTTAAAACCACTGCCTCCTCTGTCGTGCCATTCAAGTAAGAAAAAGAGTTTAACTTTTCGGTGATTGAGTGGCTTGCACCTAATAGCGCAACTAAGCCGCTAATAACAAAAACGGTCGTTGTAGCGAAGAAAGACACATTGTGAATCAATCCTCGCACCAAACTGACATCCGTAATTCTCTCATGGCGCCAGAGCATCTGGGTTGCCCACGCTTTTCTCCACAACATCATTTGGCTGGAAATATTCTTCCCAAATATCGCCTTACTTATAGGCTCATAAAGAAATAGAGACAAAAAGAGAACAACAAGTGCAACCAAATCTCCGTCGTTTAGCTTTAGTAAGAATTCACTCATCCTCTGCCACCCATCACGCCTTTCATTCTTTGATCGCATCTGACCAGGCTGACATCACCTCTGTGATGCCAGCATTCTCAAGTTGGCCACCTACAACCTGACTCGAAATGATGCTTGGGCAAGCGAAGTTGAACGGATATATCGTCCTCGGGGCTAATTTGACCTGTTGTATTGTTCCCCTTAAATCTTCAATGAGGCTTTCATCCATTGTGTCATCCACAATCGTGAGCTCACTGAGGCTGGTATCTATCCTTGGCATACACATCGCTTTCTCTATATCCATCTTGTAATCCAAGATAAACGAGGAAAGTTGCGCTACAGCAGGCATGATTTTACGTCCACCCGATGCGCCTAGCGCAAAGTAGTGACCATCGTTGCGTTTGAGAATGGTGGGACACATATTCGCCAAGCATCTTTTATCAGCAGCAAGCGAGTTTGGCTTGTTAGGTTCAGGATCAAACCACATGATGCCATTGTTCATAAGAATGCCACTGTCTCCCAACATCAACTTGGAGCCAAAAATGGAAAGCAGTGTCTGCGTTACCGATACGCAATTTCCCTCAGAATCAACAACGTTAAAATGTGTCGTGCAACTAGGTGCTACTTCCTTACGTTCATCTCCCATTAAGCGGTAGCGCTCTTCGTTGGCTAACCTAATTGCAGTGTCGTAGACCTGGTAGGCTTTTGAGTCAGGAGAATTGCCCTCTGGCTGCCAATTCTCCATCAGTGAAAAAGTGCGTTTTAAGGTTGGACCGGCAGTCATTGACGGCGTACCAAATATGGTATGGTCACGATAACTGTATTTATCCGCAGTCTGCAGAGTAGCTGTGTAACTTTCAAAGTCTTCCAAACTATGCCGGCCTCCTGCTGCAGCGAGTTCATTGACAATAGTTCTTGCTAACTCCCCGCGGTAAAAACTTTGATAGCCTTCTTCCGCTATGGTTTCCAGCGTTTTAGCCAGACGTGACTGATCGCAGACGTTTGATGAATGAGACGTCCACGCTGAAGATTTAGGGAAAAGACCAGAATCCAAAAACGTTTCCGCAGACGCTTTAAACGGCACCAGATCTTTGGCGACGGAAGAAATAACTAACTGTGCATACCAGTCAACGACCAGCCCTTTCTTAGCAAGGTCTATGGAAGGCTCAATCAGTGCTTTCCAGGGAAGAGATGAAAAATGCTCAGCAGCCAACCCCATTCCAGCCACTTGGCCAGGAATAGCAACCGCGAGCGCCCCCGTCACATTCCTGTCTTCATGGACGCGAGTCCAAGGAAACAAATCTGTCGCTGAACCTTCAACAAGCGGATAATCTTCGACGTTAAGATTCTTAGGGGACTTCATACCGAAGTTGATCACCTTAACTTCGTCAGTTTTAGCTAAACGAATCACCATAAAGCCGCCACCACCGATACCGCTCATCCAGGGCTCCGCGACGCCTAAGGCGAACGATGTTGCTATTGCCGCATCCACTGCGTTTCCGCCTTTTCTTAGAACCTCTGCACCAATTTCTGACGCAATACGGCTTTGTGACGTCACCACACCTCGGTGCGTACGAACAACTTTCTTCTTAATATTCCACGAGGATGATTGAGACAGACTCACTGTTAAACTCCATTTTTATTCGTGTTACGACGGAAAATCACTACCGCAGATATGACTGATAAAGCTAAAAACAACACAGAAAGTGGTGTAGAGACGAAGATGAGCCAATTCCCTTCAGACAGGGTGAGCGCCTGACGCACTGCTTGTTCACCCACAGGCTCAAGAACAAAGCCAATCATCATTGGGGCAAGAGGAAAATCGAGCTTTCGCATGACGTAACCCAGCAAGCCGAACCCCAACATAATCCAGAGATCGACCGTGCTGTTGTTGAACCCATAAACACCAACAACACAAAACACGGCGATGATGGGCAGCAAGACACTTTGAGGGATTCTTGTAATCTGAAAAAACAGCTTTATCGCGACCTTACCAACAAGAGGTAGAAACAGTGATGCGATAAAAAGCACGACGAACAGTGAATAAATCAACGAAATATCTTCACTAAAAAGCGCAGGACCAGGCGCCAAGCCATGTATCAGGAAGGCTCCCATCAGAACAGCGGTTGTCACATCTCCTGGCACACCTAATGCGAGCAGAGGAATCAAAGCACCACCGCAGGTAGCATTGTTCGCTGACTCTGCGGCAGCGACTCCCTCTAACTCTCCTTGGCCAAATTTCTCGGGTGTCGCCGATTTCCTTTTTGCCTCGGAATAGGACAGAAACGCCGCGGGCGTTGCTCCCAATCCGGGTATCGCCCCCAGCACAACACCAATGAATGAGCCTCTGCAGATGGTCTTTAAGCTCCCCCTGATTTGAAACCATGAAATAGATGAACTGGCTTTGTCGTGGGCTTGTTTCGCTGTCTGTTTCTCAACCAAATTTTCTGCTTGTATCAGGAGCTCAGAAACGGCGAATAAACCGATCAGCATCGCCATCAGCGAAATACCATTCATCAAATTGACGTTATCAAAAGTGAATCTTGGGGTGGCCACCATCGGGTCTAGCCCGACGGTCCCAAAAAGAAAGCCGAGTGAAGCGGTAATTAGACCTTTGGAAAGTGAATTACCCGATACACCAGCAACAACAAGAAGCGCAAAAAGTACTAGGGTTGCGAACTCCGGCGGTCCAAAATTAGTTGCCAGCTTCGCAAGGGAAACAGCGCCCAAAACCAATATGACAGTGGCAATAACATCGGCAATAACGGACGCCCATAGCGCCATTCCCATCGCCTCGCTTCCTCGTCCTTTTTGAGCCAAAGGATAGCCATCCAGAACAGTCGCCGCTGCTGCAGGAGAACCTGGTGTATTTAATAAAATGGCGGGGATACTCCCCCCGAAAAGACACCCCTTATAAGCCCCTAGCAAAACACAAAACGCTGTTAGAGGGCTAAATCCATAGGTCAATGGAATAATCAATGCAATCCCCATGGTGCCAGTTAACCCCGGGATTGCACCCATAAAGATGCCAAATGCAACACCAACAAAAATAGCGACAAGATTGAGTACAGAAAAAACTGAAACAACAGATTGAAGGATCTCGCCTTCCATACCACCCTCCTTGGTTTAAACGGACATTCCCAGTCCAATGACAAACAGTGCATAGAGCGCGAGAGTGACCAGAGCCGGTATGATGATTAGCGTCGCTGGTCGTCGTACTCCATTGATGAGAAAGAGCAGAAACATCATTGCTGATACAGAAAGGATGAAGCCGTATGTTTCAAACACACTGATAAACAGAACTATCACAAGGACAGTAAGAAGAGGTCGAAACCATGTCCCAACACTCTGCTTTGAAGCGGCAGTTTCGTGCTCACCAGCGGCTTTATCAAAGCTGCTTATAAACAGAAAAACTGCGCCAATACCAACCAACGCACAACCAAAGTATGGGAAGAACCTCGGTGACAACGCGATAGATTGAGTATCTTCAACCTGTCCTGGTATTAATGTGGCACCTATAAACACAGCAATAATGGCAAGCACCACTGCTGACAATCTGTCCTTTGATTTTTGATTCATCATTCTTTCCTGAATTCCTGCTCTACTCTTCCTGCTCTCAATACTGGGCTATTTCCCTAGCCCAGAGAGCTGAATGATTTCGCCTTGCTTGTGGAACGTCTCTGTCACGTTCTTCTCGAATTTCTTCGCGTCAAGATAGTTCACCTGCATAGCCAGTTTTTCGATAATCTCCTTGAAGTCCCCACTTTCTGTCGCAACTTGTATTGCGCTTGCAAGTTTCTCTACCACTTCATCGGGAATCCCTTTTGGACCCGCAATACCCAAAATAGAAGGCGCGGAGATGTCGTAACCTGCATCAATCAAGGTGGGCACATTTGGGAACTCAGCCATTCGCTTGTCTGTGATGATTGAAAGGAGTTTAAATTCACCAGAACGGACTTGAGGCAGCCACTCCGTCGCTCCAGCCATCAAATCAACATGCCCACCCAAGAGTGCCGTAACACTTGCAGCACCGCCTTTAAACGGGATCGCCTTCCAATTCAACGACTCTTGTTGCGCGAGACGCTCCATAGCAAGGTGTTGTGGAGTACCGGCACCAGCAATGGCGTAACTCACTTCGCCCGGATGTTGCTTCACATATTCAACAAGCTCTTGAATAGATGAGTACGGCGCATCCTTGGGGGCCACTATTCCAAGGTTCCATTGGGCAATTTGAGAGATGAAAGAAAAGTCGTTTAACGGATCATAAGGCAGGTTTTGCATATGGGGAGAGAGTACCGCCGCGCCTGTCGTCAGTGTGAAAATAGAATATCCGTCAGGGCGTTGCGCTTTCGACAACGCAGCCGCGACAGACCCGCCACCTCCCGGCTTATTGATGACAGTAACTTTCTTACCAAGACTTTTCTCAAGTTCGGTGGATAACACACGCGACACTGTATCCGTTGTTCCACCGGCTCCATAACCAACGGTTAATTTGATTGTTTTCTTTGGCCATTCAGCAGCTTGAGTAAAGCTAGCGACAATAGAAAGCACAGCAAATAGCGTAGCGAATAGATACTTCATGATATTTACCTCCATATAAATATTGCATTGCAATACTTTGTTGTGTATTGTGTTACTTCGTTAACAACCCTATAACGATCAGGTTACGATCGCAAACCAGATCTTGCGTTCTAATGTCTTATTTCTGAGGATTTAGAGGATGGAGAATCGCTTATTTGTTGGCTCAGTTAAGAAAGCCTTTGAAATCATTGAAGCTTTTGATGTGACCACGCAAAGCATGAGTTTGACCGAACTTGTTCAGGTCACGGGGATGGGGAAAAGCGCAGTCCAACGATATGTTTATACCCTTGAGGAGCTGGGATACCTGACGAAAAATCCAACCTCAAAGCGATATGAGCTCTCCTTAAAAATGCTCCTTCCAGCAAGTAGTTACCTTAGTCAGAACAATCTGGTGAGCGCCATCAACCCACACATTGTCAATCTGCGTCAGAACCTGGATGCGCGCGTTGGCGTCAGTGTCTACCATCAAGAAAAAGTGGTTTATCTCATTCCGTTACAAAGCATCACCGAAGCCTATCCCAACGATTATCCGGGCTTTACTGTCCCCATTTACTGTACAAGTTCAGGCAGAATTTTCCTTTCCACTTTTGATGATAATAAGGTCGACTCTATCTTGGAGAAGGAAATCAAAAGACCATTCACGCCGCTGACGATGACAAATGAAGAAGACATTAAGAATGAAGTGCAGAAGTTTAAGCAAAATGGATATTGCATAACCAATCAAGAGATAAGCCATGGAAAGATAAATATTTCTGTACCCATTCTGAATTACGACAAGGAAATAATAGCCTGCATTGTCGCCATATTTAAAACGAGCGAATGGGATGAAAATCGCTTAATTAAAGAGGTTTTCCCTAAGATCCAGGAGGTAGCTTCATTCATCAGGGTTCCCTCAAGATAGCGTATTGAGAATGAATGCCCCCATTAACAGTAAAAAGTAAAAACGGCGCTATATAACAGCGCCGTTTTTATTTGTCAGCACAGCAATAGATTTTAAGGTCGGGCTCCCTAACCCACAGCTGAAAACTGCACAAGATAGGTCGAAAGCGGCGGCCAGAAAGCGATGATCATCCATGCCACCATCAGTGCAAACAGGTAAGGCATTACGTATTTCACAATGGTGAAATACGGTATTCCCGTGATCCCGCTGGCAACATACAAGTTCAATCCATAAGGTGGCGTGATAAACCCAATGGCATCACCAACCAAGAAGATTACCGCGAAATGAATCGGATCCACCCCCACGCTATAAGCAATTGGCGCCAGAATAGGCGCAAGAATGATGGTATTGGGCAGGCTTTCTAACACCGTTCCGGCCAACAACACCAACATCATGCAGGCAATCAAAACAAACGTCGGGTCACCAATGGCAGACATCCATCCACGCACCACTTCACCAGCACCCAAGAGGGAAAGCAACTGTTGCATCACAACGGATATCGCGATCAGTGGTGCCAACATGCCCGTGATTTGCCCTGAACGCAGTAAGATGTTCGGCAATTCGCGCAGTTTGATTTGTCGCGTGATCAGCACGCCCGCTATCAAACAGAAACCCACCGTGACACCGGCTGCTTCAGTCGGAGAAAAGGCTCCGGAATAGATGCCGTATATCACTATTCCGATGGCAATTAAGCCGAGGTAGGCTTTTAAACCGGTTTGAAAGATACGCTTGGGCTCAAACTTGATTAGGTTACCCCATCCATTCTTCTTACAGACGATGTAGCACGCCAACTGCATTGCAATAACCATCAATAAGCCAGGTAACATTCCACCAACGAACAAATCGCTGATCGAAAGATCGAGCAGGAAGCCATAAACAATGAAGATGATACTTGGCGGAATAATGATGCCCACTGTGCCGCCCGCCGCAGCGGTGGCAGCAGCAAAACGCTCATCATAGTTATTCTTCGCCATCTCTGGCTGCATGATGGAACCGATGGTCGCAGTTGTCCCTGCATTGGAACCGGAAATAGCGGCGAACATTCCGCACGCACCAATGGTGGCCATTCCCAAGCCCCCCCTCACCCATCCTAAAATGGAATAGGCAAAATCTGACATGCGCTTGGCGATACCGGCAGCATTGATTAAGTCTCCTGTCATGATGAAGAGTGGCAAGGCCAGTAAGCCAAAGAAGTTCAAACCTTCAAATAAGGTCACGCCAATGTTGGCAAGGGTAAAATCGATAACGAGGCTACATCCTACAACCCAAAAACCAATCACAAGAAAAATGGGAACGCCGATGATAAATAGCAGTGTGACACCGAGAGAAATCAGCGTAATGAGAGTGCCGTCTTCCATATCCTGCTCCTAATCCAGTAGTGATGCTTGGAGCACGAAAGGCTCTTTACGCTGATATTGCCTAATATCTTGAGCTAGATTCTGCAGCACACGAATGACGATCAGCCCCCAAGCAAGTGGCGTTGCTAAGTAAAACCACCACTCCATGACATCATCCGTTCCACCCACAATGGCGAAATTGTCATAAGCAATGTAGGTTTGACTCGTTGCGTGATAGATCACGATGATGGCGAAGGCAATCCAGAGCACCGCATCCAAAACCAAGCAGTAAAATTGATGTTTGTAGGAGAGTCGCGAACGAATTTCGGTTAACGCTAGATGCGTACGTTTTTTGATGTTGTATGAAGCACCAAACCACGTCACCCACAAGAAAAGCAGTACAGGCACTGTCGTGCTCCAGGGCACTTGTTGGTTGAACAGAAACCGCCGAACAACCTCTACAAAAATTATCCCAGCCATACTTGAGTAGGTGATCAAGATGATGACCTTTTCAGTGTTTTCATCTAACCATTTGAGCAAGGTTTGTAGCGGTTTCATGCTGACCTCACAGAGTTTGAAGTAAAGACACGCACAGGCCTGTTTGCGGATGTGGTTTCACATCAGCAAGCAGACACTGTGCGACCCTATTTAGCTTATCCACCAGCGTTGTGGCGGCACATTAACAGCGGAAGTGTCGCGCGGAATTTCTCGCGCAATATCGTAGATTTCTTGGTAGGTATCGTGTCCGCCGGACCATTTATTCAAACGGTCACGCCACTGTTCCCAAGGTTCTGGGTTAAACTCTGGTGAACACATTTCTTCCGCTTTACGAAGTTCAGCATCAGACAAAGTGGCAACTCGGGTGTTGTTTTCAGCGAAGATGGTGCCCGCACGTGGCGGGTTCGTTGCACCGATGACGTCAGTCAGTGCCGCCTCATTCATGCCCTGTGTGAAAATCTGAGCGACATACGCAGACTCCATCACATCATCCTGAAGGTCGGATCCCAACTTATCAAACACCGGTAGACTCATAGCCGTGTGCTCAGTCCCCGAGAAGAATTTCAGGTCAACACACTGCGATACCACTGGTGCCATACCCGCATAAGCCACCGCCCCCATCCAAGTTTCTGCCCCGTCGATAAGCCCTTGTTTCAGACCATCCAAGGTTTCTTCCCAAGCAATCGGTACTGGGTTGAGGTTCATCAACTGCATAGCGATACGCCCTAGTTGCGTACCCGTTACACGGTTTTTCGTGCCCGCTAACTGGTCGATCGACGTGACGAGAGGCTTGTCTTTCCATTTCAAGCCAAGCTGGATACCTCGCAGCTCGCAATGGGTAAACAGGAATTGCATTTTATGACGCTGGCGCAACGGCTCTCTAAACAGGGGCTCGCTTTTCTTGCTGTAGAAAAAATGAAACTGAGAGGCGCGGGAAGGGAACATGTAGGCGTAATCCAACACATTGAGATACGGCGCACCACCCGCTGAGTTTTGGGTTGAGGCAGAATACATATCGATGATGCCCTGCTGTGTCTTCTTCACACAATTGGTTTGCCCGCATATCTGATTGCTGCCAATGAACTCAACGCGAATTGCGCCGTTTGTCCGCTCCTCCAGATCTCTTGCAAAGAAAAGCTGCGCCGACTTTTGAATATCAAGGTTCTTCTCGTTAAACCCGGACGCACCAAATTTAAGTTGAAATTTCGGTGGCGCAGAATAGCGTTCCTTTTGGGTATTTTCGGCTGCTCGTGCCAGTGAAGATACCGTGGCACCTGCTCCCAAAGTACCTGCTGCGATAAGGGTGGAGGTCATCCCAAAATGGGCTGACACCTTCATAAAATCTCGCCGCGTGAGTTTTTCCCGATTTTTGCTCATGCTCGCACTCCTTTGTGTTGGCTGTCGCTCAAACGTTTACGCTGGCATGCCCACATTTGCGTTCTCAAACAGAGCCTTCTGCGTTCAATCATCACGCTCTGAAATTCAAGCAATCCAACGTTCAGTGGAAAATTTTTGCTCCGTGTTTTTGGTAACGCTTCAACCACTCCATGTTAAAGAATGGTTAAAAAATGAACCGGAACATTCCATTTATGGCATAGAAAAATCAAAATTCAAGCCTTGACTATAAAAATCGAGATAACTAGTCTCATATTTTAATGTTTGAGAATTTTCGATTTCGCGCTGGATCGGGAGCATCTCGCCTTGAATACATGACAGTTACTCGTGAACAGGGAGAAGGGAAAAGATGGGATTATCTTCAAATCATTACGATTTTATTGTTGTTGGAGCTGGATCTGCCGGGTGTGTTCTTGCCAATCGTCTGTCTAAAAACCCATCGGTCCGGGTCCTTTTGATAGAAGCTGGAGGGAAGGATAACAATCCCTGGTTGCATATACCGGTGGGGTATTTCAAGACCATGCACAACCCAAAAACAGATTGGTGCTATCTCACAGAGCCTGATCCGGGTATCAATTCTCGCCAATTGCAGTGGCCAAGAGGCAAAGTGTTAGGAGGCTCCAGTGCTCTGAATGGGCTGTTGTATGTTCGCGGACAAGCGGAAGATTATGATCATTGGGCAGAGCTCGGAAACCAGGGGTGGTCGTATCAGGAGGTGCTTCCCTACTTCAAAAAGTCAGAAGATCAGGAACGCGGTTCCGACGAGTATCACGGTGTAAATGGCCCGCAGAAAGTCAGCGATTTGCGCTTACGCCGCCCGATTGCCGATCACTTCATCAACGCCGCGACCGCGCTGGGTATACCTTATAACCCTGACTGCAATGGCGAAGTCCAAGAAGGTGTCGGTTACTTCCAGCAAACCGCATATAAAGGCTTTCGCTGGAGTACAGCAAAATCCTTCTTGCGCCCCGCTAAGCATAGGGAAAACCTGGATATTCTCACCAATCACCATGTATCAAAAGTGCTCTTTGAGAACAAAACTGCCACCGGCGTTGAAGTACTCAAAGAGGGTGCTAAAAAGCAAATTATGGCGAGTCGGGAAGTCATTCTGAGCGCAGGTGCCATTGGCTCGCCACAGTTACTTCAACTTTCAGGAATCGGTCCAGCTTCTCTGCTTAACGCTCTGGGCATTACGACTGTTCAAGACTTGCCTGGTGTGGGTGAAAATCTGCAAGACCATCTTCAGGTGAGATTGGTCTTTAAAACCAGTGAGCGCACACTCAATGACGAATTGAATAGTCTGACGAAACGAGTGATGGTGGCGCTGCAATACCTATTTAACCGAACAGGTCCACTCACTCTGGCAGCAAGCCAAGTCACCATTTTCACACAGTCCGACCCAAGCTTAACGCGTCCAGACATTCAGTTTCACATGCAACCGCTTAGCGCCGACAAACCCGGGGATGGCGTACACCCCTTTTCAGCGTTTACTGCGTCAGTGTGTCAACTTCGACCTTATAGCCGCGGGAGTGTAAAAATCACGTCGAAAGATCCCTTAAAACATCCAGCCATTCAGCCCTGCTATCTGTCTGATGAGCGCGACCAGACTGTGATTATCAATGCCATTAAAGTCGCAAGAAAGATAGCGAGTACGCCTCCGCTTTCAGAGCATGTGCTAAGCGAATATGTGCCGGGTGAAAAATTCCAATCCGATGAAGAGTTGTTGGCAGCAGCCAGAGAATTCAGCCAAACCATTTATCACCCAACTAGTACCTGCAAAATGGGGGTTGATGAGATGGCTGTCGTAAACCCAAGATTGCAGGTTTATGGCGTTAAGAACTTACGTGTTGTAGATGCTTCAATCATGCCGGAAATAGCATCAGGTAACACAAATGCACCCACTATCATGATTGCAGAAAAGGCCTCTGACATGATTCTGGAAGACCATGGTTTCGCGCATTAACGGGCTGTTCAGACTACGCCGAAGAAAGTGTTCGCCATCAAGAATGGGGAGAGTCTGCTGGCTATTTGGTTTCAGTTTACCCTTTTCGCTCACCAGACTCTAAATTAGCGAGTTTTACTCAATCGTCAGTTATACCAAATTCCGCGACAGCTAGACGCTGGGCAGCACGGCGAAGTAGCGGCAAATACTGTCTTAACTCTTCTGTTGTTTTACGCGCAGAAGGTGCATGAACGGCGACAGTAAAAGCGACGCGGTTATCGTTGTTGATCACGGGAACCGCGATTGCCACCATATCATCAAGAAACTCGCCAGAGTCCACACCCACGCCATCTTCGGCGATCTTCACCAAATGCGCTTCCAACTCAGCGAGATCCGTGATGGTTTGCGAAGTCTCGCGAGTCAGGTTCATGCTTTTTAACAATCGTTTGCGCGTCGCAGCCTTCATGTCTGCAAGGAACAGCTTACCCGATGCTGTGCAATGCAGTGGGTAATGCGCCCCGACAGGTAAATGAATGCGATATGGCCAGTTAGTCTCAACACGTTCCAGATAGAGAATTTCATAGCCATCCAAAATCGTCAGATTACAGGTCTCACCTATCTCGTCAGAGAGCTCTTTTAAAATGGTATAGCGATGTGCATTGATAGAAGAATTTTTAAGAGTGGCTCTGGCCAAATCTAACAAACGAGTGCCAGCGGTGAAGCGCTTTCCATCAGGTTCGCGCTGCAACAATCCATCCTCTTCCAGTTGTTGCGCGATACGATGAACGGTTTGTTTTGGTAAATCTAACTCTTCAGCGAGATAGACACTGGAAAGTGGCTTTTCGGCTTTCACAATTTTTTCAAGGATATGGAAGCCACGAATAAGCGTTGATTGCGTTTCCTTCATTCTGCTCCTCCGTTTGTTGTTTGTTCTTTTTAGGAACGCGAGAAATGAAATATAAAACTATCTTGATTTTATTAATTGGATACATAAATCGCCAACACAACTCTAATAATTGAGACATTGAGTCCTGAATACCCACTCAATTTTAATGTTGGAAGGGAAATATAGCATTGGGCAAGCCCCCCCTATTTGGCGATGTAACCGTTAGGCGTCAACACCAAGAAGAGTTTTACGATTTTCTGATGTTTGTTTTGCTAACAAAAAAGCCGCTGACTCTCATCAGCGGCTATTTTTGTTATTCGTCTGTTTACTGCTGATTAAGCAAAGCTTGCAGCTTGCGACGCGATAACGAATTCTTCGTTGGTTGGGATAACAATCGCAACCGCGCCAAGCATGTCAGATTTAGCAATAACACCGCCATTACCAAAACGTGCAGCTTCGTTACCTGCTTCGTCTTCAACAAAGCCAAGAAGCTTCAGGTTTTTCAGGATTTCACGACGGATAGGTAATGAGTTTTCACCGATACCACCGGTAAAGATGATCGCGTCGATGCTATCAAGTGGGATCATGTACGAACCGATGTATTTGGCTACGCGGTAAGTGAAAACCTCAAATGCCAGCTTGGCACCTTCATGACCACTTTCCATCGCTTCCAGAATGCCGCGCGCATCTGAAGTCAGGCCTGATACACCCAAGAAACCTGATTTCTTGTTCAGAGCTTCGAACACTTGCTCTTGGCTCCAGCCTTTCTTCAGCAGGAATTCAATAATGCCTGGGTCAAGGTCACCACAGCGAGTACCCATCATTAGACCTGACAGTGGCGTGAAGCCCATTGAGGTATCAACAGACTGACCATTGCGAACCGCACACACAGAAGCGCCGTTGCCCAGATGAACAGAGATGAAGTTAGCTTCTTCAACTTGTTTGCCCAGCTGTTTTGCTGCTTCGCGAGTCACGAAGTAGTGGCTGGTACCGTGGAAACCGTAGCGACGAATGCCGTAGTCCGTGTACAACTCGTTAGAGATGGCACCAGTGAATGCCTTCTGCGGCATGCTTTGGTGGAAAGCGGTGTCGAACACTGCCACCTGAGGCAGCGCTGGGAAAGCTTTCATTGCCGCACGGATACCCATCACGTTAGCTGGGTTGTGCAGCGGCGCAAGATCGCTCAGTGCTTCAATTTCTGCCAATACGTCTTCGTTCAGAAGCGTCGCATCAGCAAATTTCTCGCCGCCGTGAACAACACGGTGGCCAATTGCAACCAGTTGGCTGCCAACATCCATGCTCTCCACCAGCTCAACAATCAGGCTTACTGCTTTCTCGTGATGGTTACCACCTTGTTCCAGCATGGCTTCTTGCTTGTCTTGGCCTTCGCGTTTCCAGCTAATGCGCGCATCTTCTAGGCCGAAGCACTCGCCCAGACCAGAAAGAATCGCTTCTCCGGTTTGTGCGTTCATCAATGCGAATTTAAGAGAGGAACTGCCCGCGTTAAGGACCAGTACTAGTGAATTGCTCATGAAAAATCTCGTTGGCAAATGGGTGTAGGATTCGAACTCGAGAGCCCATTATTAAATTAATTTTGAACAATTCAACTTAAATTTGAATGAGAAGCCCTTTTTTGGCCTTTTACTGTTTCAGATCAAAAATAGGCTCCTAACGCACAGAAAACGGGCACTTTAGAAGAAAGTGAAGGACACAAAAAAGGCTCCTTCAGAAGGAGCCTCAGAAATCTGTCGAGCTGGCTTTATCAAGCCATGGTAAGTAAGGATTTACCCAGCAGCCACTCGAGGTCTTTTTCAAACTCTTCACCATAGCGGTTGCAGCAGACATCATGCAATTTTCTGCTGGCATGACTGGTGAACTCCACGGCGTTTTCCGACGAAACAGTGTGTAGAAAAAAGAGACGGAGAACGGCAATAAAACGGTTGTCTGAGCGAAGGGCTGTCAGCCAGCTTTCTATAAAAGAACGCTTATCGCCTTCCAAGTCCAATCTGTCAATCAGGATGCCTAGTAGCCTGTCATCCAAGCGAGTGATGAAATCCGTTTTCTTTGGAAAGTGATGGCTGATCCCCGTTCTGGAAATCCCCGTTTGCTGGCTCAGCGTGGTATACGACATCTTGTCATACCCCAAGGTCACCAACTGATCGACCACTGCATCCAGAATTAACCTGATGGTTACTTCTGTATCTTCTTTGCTTCTCTTTGGCATAGCTTTATCCCTGTTTTTTGGCTTCCGTAAGCTTTAACAATCAAGACATCACTACTACCGCTGTTAACGCTGTTGTTAGTATGGATTTCACGTATGTAGAGCTTGATTATGTTGGTACAAAGAGGGTTTACCGACTACCGACCCTTAACTTAACAGTCTTAAAGATAGTACATACGTGTAAATTATGAGCCATATAGATGCAAAAAAAATGAGAAGCGTGAAGGGCATTGCATAAGCTGGACCAACAAGTGTTATCAAGGTGTAACACGCTGAAAGACAAATGCTATTCTTGTCAGTAAATCTCTAACGCTGATTGTTGCAGCGTTACATGCATCATAATTTGAACAAGCGTTTGAATTAATAGCTTGACCCTTGTCCTATAAGACGCCTAATTTAACAAGCTAGTAACATAGAATTAAAAACAAACTCTTTTCCCTACAGTTATACGGGGTCCTTTTATGGCTCAACAAAAACCATATCTACAAATGCTGCGCTGGGCTGAAGAACGCCCCAATGAAATCTTTCTTCGACAGATCATTAACCGGAAGTTTAACGACTTCACCTACTCCGATGTCGTTGACCAAGCGTTACGTATCGTCACTGCCCTGCGTGGTATGGGTCTCGAGCCAGGAGATCGCGTCGCTCTGATCTCAAAAAACTGTGCTGAATGGTTCACTGCTGACTTAGCGATGATGCTCGGCAGCTACATCAGTGTGCCTATCTTCCCAACAGCCGGTACGGAAACCATCTCTCATGTGCTTGATCACAGTGAATCCAAAGCCCTATTTGTAGGTAAATTGGATGACACACAAGCACTGAAGGATTCTTTAGTTGATCGTGCAGATATTCCTACCATTGCTTTCCCTTACCCAACCATTAATTGCGGTTACGATTGGAAAGACTTGATTGCCCAAAACGATCGTGCGGACGTGAAGCCTGATCACCAAGACGATGAACTGATGTCTATTGTTTATACCTCGGGCACTTCAGGCTTACCGAAAGGTGCAATGCTGACTTACGGTGCACATGCTTGGTCTGCGCAGCAATTGATTAATCACATTGGTATGCGTGAAGGCGAGCGACTCTTCTCTTACCTTCCTCTGGCGCATATCACAGAGCGCGTCTATATCATGGCGACGGCAATGAATGCAGGTATCTGCACAGCCTTCCCTGAGTCGCTCGATACCTTCATTGAAGACGTGAAGATGCATCGCCCTACCCTGTTTATTTCGGTGCCTCGCTTGTGGACGCTGTTCCAGCAACGTATTCAAGAAAAACTGCCAGATAGCAAACTTAACTTCCTGCTTAAGCTGCCTATCATTTCTGGCCTGATTAAGAAGAAAGTGGCAACGAATCTCGGTTTGGATCAGGCTCGTGTTCTGGGATGTGGTTCAGCGCCGGTTTCCGCAGCGTTGCTGCGCTGGTATGAAAAACTGGGGCTTAACATTACTGAAGCCTGGGGTATGACCGAATCCTACGCTTACAGCACCCTGAACTATCCGTTCCGCAGTGACAAAATTGGCTCAGTGGGTAACGCAGGACCGGGTGTTGAAATCAAAATTGCGGAAGACGAAGAAATTCTGGTTCGCAGCCAAGGTTTGTTCACCGGTTACTACAAAAACCCTGAGGCATCTGCTGAAACCATTGTTGATGGCTGGTTGCACACAGGCGATATCGGCTTCTTAGATAACGAAGGCTTTCTCACCATCCAAGGCCGCAAGAATGACACCTTCAAGACCGCGAAAGGTAAATTTGTTGCGCCAGTGCCTATCGAGAAGCGCTTGTTCGAGCTCAGCAATATAGAAATGATGTGTCTGGTGGGGTCTGGTATGCCAGGGCCTATCCTACTGGCTTTGCCACACCACTTCCCTGATTTTGACAAAGAACGCTATGAGCGCCGTGTGAAGAAAGTGATTGATACCATTAATGGCGAATTGGAATCACACGCGAAAATCAAAGGCGTATTAATGATCAAAGAGCCATGGAGCATCGAAAATGGCCTTCTGACGCCTACACTCAAAATCCGCCGTCATCTGTTAGAGAAGAAATACCACGACACAGGTGCGAACTGGCCATCTGGCACATTGGTTCAATGGGAAGAGTAAGCCTCGATAAATAAGCATGGAAAGCGCGGGTTTTGCCCCGCGCTTTTTTAGTTTGGGTATAGCAAAACGAATGCTCACCTTCTTTCAAAATTCTTTTTAAAAAGCCCTACTTTTTACGAGCTCTAGTGTAGTAATATTACATAAATTCCAACATACAGACGCTAGGGAAATACCCAACCAGCGGCTGCTATTGAGAGAGAAAGTGATGAGCCAAGAAGAATACCAAGTATGCGATGCCTGCGGTGTGACAGCAGAAATGGGCTTTGTTATCGGTGAAGGTGACGAAGTGGCAGAAGTTGAAATCTTCGCTGAAGATAAGGCTTCGGCTGTTGCTGAATTTCAACGTTATCTGGATCTGGCAAAGCAGGTAAATGACAAGGTTATCCACGATCTTGATAAAAATGCCGAGCTTTCACTGAACCCGCTGGCCGTTAAACTTAAGTTCGAATGCAGCGCTGAAAAGCTGATTTTTGAACTGCGCAGTCGCTCGCTGTAAATCGCATTCAAAAAAGCCGCGTACCAACGCGGCTACCTTACTTAAGGTCAGAACAGCTCTGGAGTTTCATCCACTTCATCGACGCCCAGAGATTCAATGACCACTTCTAATTTGCTCGCAGCGGCTTCATATTCGAACTTGCGAATTGCATCTTCTACACCGGAGAGATCCACCTCCATGCCTTTCGAGTTCTCTTTGATGCCAGTGATGAAATCTACCGCCTGAGTATCAAAGTTGTTCAGCAAAATCTTCAACTGTTCGAGCTCAATACGGAACTCTCTTGGCGTGTAACCGGCAAACGCCTGAACCTCTTCTTTTTCTTCTTCGGGTTCTGCACCCGGAATGTAGGATTGAATTTCCTGCAAGCACTGCTCGATTTTATCCATCAGCGATGCTTCCATTTTCAGCTCCGAGCCCGCTTGGTCTTCAAGGTTCCCTGCCAATACCGCCAGGCCTTTCGCCGACACATTAGCGGCAGCGCCTTTCAGAGAGTGGGCAAACATTTCAACTTCATCCCTCTCTTCATTGGCGAGTTGTTCGCGGACCTTGTCGATCACCGCCAGCTTGGTTTCCGTAAACGCCGTGATCACTTTCCAGTAGGCATCCACATTGCCGCCAATCCGTGTAATCCCCTCATTTGCGTCCAGCACGAGCGGGTCGATGTTGTCCATATCTGCCGTTGGCGTTTCTTCTTTTTTGCCATTGAGCGCTACGGAAGATTTCACCGCTTCTTTCGATGCAGACGTCCAACGCTGAATAGCTTTGAGCAGCTCATTCACATCAATAGGTTTGGAAACGTGGTCATTCATCCCCGCTTCCTTACATTGCTTCACATCCCGCTCCATGGCATTCGCTGTCATCGCAACAATTGGCAAGCTGGCAAGGGCTTCGATTTCTCGTATTTTCCGAGTTGCTGTCAGGCCATCCATCACTGGCATTTGCATGTCCATCAACACGATGTCGAATTGCTGTTCTTGCACCATATCCAGCGCCACCTGACCATTATCTGCCACCTCAATGGTCGGGTTGAATTGTTCAAGAATCCCTTTCGCCACCTCCTGGTTAATCATGTTGTCTTCAACCAGTAAGATAGTCAGCCCAGTAAAGTCGATTTCCTCAGTTTCATCTTTTTCCGCTTCACGACAGTTGGCTAGTTTCATTTCTTCCCTGCCAAAGGCTTCCATCAGCGCATCAAACAAAGATGATGGGTTGATGGGCTTAACCAATGACGCGTCAAAGACTTTCTGGACTTCTTCATTGATCAAGCCAGAGTCCTCACCATAGGCACTGGCAAGAATGACTTTTGGCATCTTGTTCAGAGGTTTATCGCGAATTTGTAGTGTCGCTTCATCGCCGTTAATGCCTGGCATTTTCCAGTCCATGACAACCACATCAAAGCCGTCATGGCTCTTATCTGCGGACTCCACTTCGTAAACCGCTTCTTCACCATTCGAAACGGCTGCCACGCGCAGATCGAGGTTATCCAGCAGCGCATACATGATGTCGCGGGACGCTTGGTTATCATCCACCACCAGCACGCGTTTATCATGAAGAATCGTGGTACGTGCAACTTGCTCTTTGATGCTGGATTCACTGCGGCCACAACGGATGGTGAACGAGAAGGTCGATCCTTTACCTGGCTCACTTTCCACCCAGATTCGACCACCCATAAGTTCCACAAAACTCTTCGAAATGGTCAAGCCGAGGCCAGTACCACCGTATTTGCGGGTAATGGAACCGTCAGCTTGCGAAAACGACTGGAACAAACGACCCAGTTGCTCCTCGCTCATACCAATACCGGAGTCCTGAATGTCGAACTGGACTTCGATGATCTCGTTAGCATCACTGACTTTGCGGGCACGAATGATGATTTCGCCCGTTTCAGTAAACTTCACGGAGTTACCGGTCAGGTTAATGATGATTTGTCCCAAACGAAGCGGGTCACCCACCAAGTCGTCTGGGAGATCTGGGTCGATATCAAAGATAAGCTCCAGATCTTTTTCTTTCGCTTTCACGGAAATGATGTTGCTGATGTTGTCCAACACCTCACTGAATCGGAACTCGATATGTTCAACAGTGAGTTTGCCCGCTTCAATTTTCGAGAAGTCAAGAATGTCGTTGATGATGCCCAGCAGGGATTTACCGGCTTTCTCGATGTTCCCGACATAGTTGCGCTGTTTATCGTTCAAATCTGTCAGCAACGCAAGATGAGACATACCGAGAATCGCATTCATTGGCGTGCGGATCTCATGGCTCATATTCGCCAGGAATTCCCCTTTCGCTTTACTTGCTTCGGTGGCCTGATCTTTCGCCGCAATCAAATCAGATTCGAGGCGTTTCTGGGTCGTCACATCTACGAACAGGCCGACAATACCCATTGGTTCCCCATCACCGCCGAAATACGTCGCTTCGTAAACGGTCAGTATCCGGACATCGCCACTCGCATTGGCCAGTTCAATGTCATAAGCCGTAGATCCCGAGTTTTCAAGAAGCTCTTTTTCTTTTTCAACAAACATGGTGGCGACATCATTGTCGAAAAGCTCTGCAGGTGTTTTATCCACGACGTCGACAAAGAAGAGACCAAGGAAATCGGTGAACGCATCATTAACACCGATGTAAGTGCCTTCGGTATCGCGGAAGTAGGTTGGATTGGGAATGGCGTTGATGATTTGTTGATTAAGTTTGAGCTGTTCGGAAACGCGTTGTTCGGCTTCCATTTGAAGTTCAGCATTGATGGTCAACTGAATGCCGACAGCCAAATCTTCCTGCACTTCGTTGAGCCAGTCTATTTCTTTGTCAGAAAGTAAACGCACTGAACCTAACTCAAGCACGCCGACCATTTCGTTATTCACAATCAGTGGAATGAAATACATTTCACTCAAAGAAAGTTTGCCCACTGGCAAGGTCAAAGCGAAGTGGTCTTTGTCGTTGCGAATCCTTAGCGTTTCTTTTGTGACCAGAATAGTGCGGTGGAAAGAAACGGTTTCTTTCTGCATCGCTTCAGATTGCTCATCAACACCGACGCCACCGACCAGATTCATGCTGTCATTTCTTACGACATAAAGCGCCGCATACGGTAACTCGAGGCGTTGAGAAAAGAAATTCGCGACTTGGAAGCCAAGTTCTTCCATGCCAGAACAACCGCGAATCAAGTCTGAAAATGCTTTAACCTGGCGGCTGAATTCAAAGCGTTCCGCAATTTCACGTAACACTTCATTTTGCGCCTGGGCAAGATCTTTCAGCTCGCCCTGTCTATCAACATCCAACTTAAATTCAAATTCTTTGTCGCGCACCTTGCTGACAATCGTGCTTCGGATGTTATCCAGTGGTTTGAGGAAGCGGAACCAAAGTAAGGTGGTTGTAGCAAGCACCGCAATCAATAACATGCCTGCCATAGTAATGGCGATGCCATCCATATTGGCGCGCTCTTGTGTCAGGACCTTCAGGTCTTCGGAAGTCTTTTTATCAATCGCATCATAGAAAGCACCGATAGGCCCCATGATTTTGTTGGTGGCGTGAATATAGTCCGGTCCAAATAGCATTTGCCGAGCAAGTTCTGGGTCTGGAATCACTCGTTCGATGCCACGGGCTGTACGTTTTCGGCCTTGGATCAAATCCATGGCCGTTTGCTCAATGCTGATGAGATCCTGTGAGCGTGAGAGCGCTTGGGTCAAGAACGACATGTGCGCTTCGCTGATCCCAGACTCACGCATCCTCGCTAGCAGTGAGGGATGGGCGGGACGGTTTGGGATATTGGGCTCAATAATTTCTTTATTGGGATCAGACTGCTGTGACCAGTAGTCAAAATTGTAATTGTCAGGTGTAGCCAGTTGCCCGTTACGCACCGCCTCAACCTGTTCGAACAGATAACGCCAACGATTGTTAGATGTCACCGCGTAACTGCGCGCGAATTTTGTCAGAAGTTCAGAGCTATGTTTCAGCTCAATGGCCAATTTGTATTGCTGATAACGCTGCTCATAGATGGCGTTGATTTGCTGAGTCAACGAATCAGAACGTAAATGGGCGATGATGATTGCTACGCCGAGAAAAAGGATTAATCCCATCAACGCGAAAAAGATGTGGCGTATAGATCTCATTTTGTCTCCAAATTCTCTATATGGTGACACTCTTATCAGATAAGAGTAGACCCCACTTGCTGCTTGATAAAGTGAGAAGGGGCAAAACCTGTTTGCACTTATTGACTTAACTCAGAATAAATGGGCTACTGTCATCGAATAAAAATTAAACAAAGCGTTTCTATTACCTGCCCGCCCCTACGTTTGGTGGTTTGCCCGCAAGGAATTGGGCATAAAAACAAGGAGAAACAGGCGTGACACCGATTTTCAAAGGCACGACAGCCATGTTGGTGGGGATCACGATCCTCAGTGTTGATGCGCTGCTCATTCGGTTGATTGAAGCGTCCGGTTGGACATTGTTGTTCTGGCGTGGACTGCTGTCTGCGCTCATCATCGCTAGCTTTATGATGGCGACCCGCCCTGCCCAGACAATTTCGGCACTTAAAAAGCCCTCCAAAGCGTTGCTGGTAGGCTCGTTTGCATTCTCTATTTCGACGGTTTGCTTTGTCCTTTCTATCGACCATACGCAGGTTGCCAGCACCCTTATTATCATCAACATCAGTCCGCTGATCTCTGCCCTTCTTGCATTCCTGTTTCTGAAAGAGCGGGTTGATAGCCGAACCCTCATCGCCATCGTGGCGGCGATGGTCGGCGTTGGTTTCGTTTTCTATGGAAAGGCAATGCCTACGGCCTCCTTTGGCAATTTGATGGCGCTGATAACAGCGTTTATGCTGGCAACTTACTTTGTAATTTTGAGGAAAAGTAAAAGTGCCAATGCTCCGCTTTATCTGGTTCTGGGTGGGCTTTGTACTTCAACGATCTCACTGTTTGCGGGTGCTGAGCCTTTTTCACTGACTCCCCAGGAATGGAAATACACCTTGCTGCTATGCGGTGTTGTCGTCCCAATTTCGTTTGTGTTGATTTCAATTGGTCCGAAATACCTACCCGCTGCGCACGCAAACTTGTTCATGCTCCTTGAAGCGATTCTTGGACCACTGTTTGTTTGGGCCGCTTTGGGAGAAGTACCAAGTAACAATGTGCTGATTGGTGGTGGGATTGTATTGTTGACTTTGGTGGTGTTTACGCTAACTGCTGCCAAAAAACATCGCGCATCAAACAAAAAACCCAGCTAGGTATAAGCTGGGTTCTATAAATATCCGCTTTGTATCATAACCGCAGACTCTGCCAGGCTTCGCACATGGTACGGAAGGTTGCGGCATCCCCTTCCGGTCTGTCTGGGTGCCATTTCAGCGCCATCTTGCGCCACTGGCGTCGGATTTCTGTATCAGAGGCATTTTCAGCCAACCCTAAAGCTGCCAGCGCATTTCGGCGCTCAACAGTCGTTTCACTGCAGTGGCCCACGTGTTGCTGATAGCGTTTCCAGAATGAACTCAACAGTTCGCGAACGTCTTCCGTTTGCGCGTCGTAGTTATTCCAATCCATGTAGTAGCCGCGAAGTGGGTCATCGCGGTTCACTTCATGTTGCACAAAACCCGAACCTGCACCACGCCACATGAGACGGATATCCATCGACTCTACCTGCAACCATTGCTGTGGCAGCAACATTTCCTGCAATTGGTAAAGCGCGTTCATGATAAGAAAATTACGCTTGAACAAGTCCAGTTGAGGGTCGTCATCTAGATGGTCCATGATGGTATTTTTCTGCAGTTCTGCCATCAGGTAATGCACTTTCCAGCTTTGGTTTGACGCTTCAAGTACACTCAAAATCGGCCAGATCAGAGGGTTATCAATATCATCCCGTTGTTCCGCAAGCATACAACTCTTTCTCCTATCGACCTCATGTCGTACATATAAGACATTAATCCATAATTCCGTGAATCGCCTGCTTAATTAAGCGGTTCTGTCCGATTTCACAGTCTCTTGCTTCCTGTGCCAAAGAAATTGCATTCCTATTGATAGAAAGCTCACTTAATCAGGCCAGCATATCCGGTGCCAATTTTGCAACTTGGTGTAAATTTTTTCGACAGTAAAAGTGCGCATATCTCGCAGCTGATTGAGAGACAAAAGAAAAAGGCCGATGCATAGCATCGGCCTTTTCTCAGGGTTTATTCTCTAGCGTTAACCACGATAGTAACGCTGAGGAACAAACGGCATTTTTTCGACGGTCATCGGCAATTTCTTACCGCGTACTTCTGCAAAGACTTCAGTACCAATAGCAGCACTGGCTGTAGCCACATAACCCATGGCAACTGGCTGGCCTTTGGTTGGGCCAAATGTACCACTGGTCACTACACCAATTTCGTTGTCGTCAGCATCAAACAACACAGCGCCTTCACGCACTGGCGCTTTGCTTGAGCCCAATAGGCCAACGCGCTTGCGGGAAACATCTTTGGTCGCGATTTGGTCGAGAATGATGTCTGCGCCAGGGAAACCACCTGCACGCTCGCCATCGGCACGGCGTGGCTTACTGATTGCCCAAAGCAGGCTGCCCTCTACTGGCGTCGTAGTGGTATCAATGTCGTGCCCGTACAGGCAAAGGCCACACTCAAGACGCAGTGAGTCGCGAGCTCCCAGACCAATCCACTCAACTTCCTCTTTCAACAGCAGTCGGCGTGCAAACTCTTCTGCTTTGTCTGCTGGAACAGAGATTTCGTAACCGTCTTCACCGGTATAGCCAGAACGGCTGACCAGACATTCGATGCCTGCTAAATCCATTTTCGCTGCATCCATGAACACCATGTCAGCAACCGCTGGGTTCAGCGTCGCCAGTACAGTAGCGGCTTCAGGGCCTTGCAGTGCAAGCAGAGCGCGATCTTCAATCACTTCCAGTTCGACATCTGCTGGGATGTTCGCGCGCAAGTGTGCGATGTCTTGCTCTTTACAGGCAGCATTAACCACCACAAACAGGTGATCGCCAAAATTGGTCACCATCAGGTCGTCCATCAGACCGCCTTGTTCGTTAGTAAACAGCGCGTAACGTTGCTTACCTTCTGGCAAATCAATGATGTCTACCGGCACCAGAGCTTCCAGTGCCTTCGCTGCATTCTCGCCGTGCAGACGCAACTGACCCATGTGAGAAACGTCAAACAGGCCCGCGTGTTCACGGCAATGAATATGTTCTTTACGCACACCCAGTGCGTATTGCACTGGCATGTCATAGCCAGCGAATGGAACCATTTTCGCGCCCATTTCGATGTGAAGGGCGTGCAGTGGGGTTTTAAGTAGATCCTGAGACATGTTTCACTCCATGATCACGGCGCTTGCCGACTTGCTAAATAATCATCCGCGGTATCTGCGGGGATAAAATCCAATCTTAAGATGCCGTAACCCAAAGGATCTGGGCATCTTCTTCACTGAGCGAAGTGAGCATATGCCCCATCGCAGCGTCGTAATAAACGCTGTCGCCCTCATTCAGTTCAATCGCTTCGTAAAACTCAGAGTAGAAGGCAATGCTGCCTTCCAGCACTAAAAGAAATTCTTCACCATCGTGGCGAATCCATTCGTCATACTCTTCAAACGAGCGCGCCCTCACGCGGGATTTAAACGGAAACATCTTCTTATTAGTGAGCTGGGTCGCCAATAATTCATGTTCGTATGTCCCTGTTGGGCGGCACTTCCCTTCGCCTACACGGGTAATATCACGGCGTCCGGTTGCCTGGCGCGACTTTGGTGGCGCAAACAGCTGCGGAATATCAATCTTCAATCCAACCGCCAGTTTTTGCATGGCCTGGAAAGTTGGAGAGATCTGTTCATTTTCGATTTTCGACAGCGTGGAGCGAGCCAGACCGGTAAGCTTGCTAGCTTCTTCTAACGTCAAACCGCTATTGGTTCTGATCTCTTTCAGCCGTTCACCCAAACGCAGCGGAGCAATTGGCGCATCGGCCTGCACGCTGGCTCTTTCAACGGTAACTGACGGATACACGTCCTGTGCATCTGGCTCTGACATAGCTCGACTCTCGACTTGATGTTGCTGGTGGCGGCCATTCTGACACAGTCATCACGAAGACCAACACGAATAAGTTAACACTTTTAACAAAAAGTTTCCTATTGGAAACTTGGCTAAATCTTCATCATCGAATTGAAGCCAACTTATCAGCACATGAATTTACACCGATAGACACCCCATTTTTGCCGATATAAATCAACTCTGGCTGCAATCGTTTAACGCGTTGAATTTATTGACCACACCTATCCTGAAAGGATTTAGCATTTGCAATCTTGCGTGTAAAAGAGTAAAAAAGCAAACGTTTGCGCAAGGTAAGTATTTTAAGAAAGTCTGATATTGAGCAAATTGTCAGAACTGTTCGCGAGATCACATCAAGAGTTTCCTATAGGAAATTTTGTTTTGCAGGGCGCAAACACGTTTTGTATGTTACGCAAATGTTGAAGTTCAAATAACAATAAAACGCCACGCTTGCTATACCCAAAGTAATAAGCACTTCAACGTGACAACTGGGCAAGCGATGACGGGATAGTCATCAACCGGCACCCAAGCCAGAACGGTGGTGCGTAACCTACAAAAAGCAAGGAGACGTGCAATGAGTCATAGCATGTTTGACCTGTTTAAAATCGGCGTTGGTCCGTCTAGTTCCCACACTGTGGGGCCAATGGTCGCCAGCGCAAGATTTGCAGAAGAATTGCGCGATAAAGAAATCCTCCACAATGTGGAAACCGTGACAGTCGAACTCTACGGTTCTCTGGCACTAACAGGGAAAGGTCACGCGACGGATGTCGCGTGTGTAATGGGACTGATGGGCGAATGGCCTGACAGCGTAAACCCAGACGACATCCCGACCATGACTAACATGGTGAAAGGCAGCAAAGAGCTACCACTAGATGGACACCGCTTTGTTCCTTTTGATTGGGACACTGACTTGGTTTTCCATTTCGACAAAGTGCTGCCAGAACATCCAAACGGGATGACATTGACCGTGAAGGGCGACAACAGTGAAGTGCTGCTTTGTCGGACATACTTCTCAGTCGGTGGCGGTTTTGTCGTAGAAAAAGGTGAAACTGATGCCCTTGCATCAGATTTTACCCCGCCGTTTCCGTTTAATAGCGCGGTGGAATTGCTCGCCCATTGTGAGCAACAGAAAAAGAGTATCGCCGAGATCATGTTTGCCAATGAACTGGCTCGTGCCAAAGCGCATGACAGAAAAGCAACCATGAAAACGGTCAACGAACACATTGATGCTATCTGGCATGTGATGAACGCCTGTATTGAGCGAGGCATTGCGCAAGATGGTGTGTTGCCAGGCGGCTTGCAGTTAAAACGCCGGGCAAAGAAATTGCACGACTGCATTATCAAGAAAGATTTAGATGGCCTGCCGCTCGACACCAATGATTGGGTCAATATGTTTGCCATGGCGGTCAACGAAGAAAATGCAGCAGGTGGCCGCGTTGTTACCGCACCCACCAATGGTGCAGCTGGCGTCATTCCAGCAGTGCTGGCGTACTACAACAAGTTTGTTTCGCCGAACAACATGGAAGGGATAAGAACCTTCCTGGCAGCCGCAGCAGCGATTGGATCTCTCTATAAGACCAATGCTTCGATCTCAGCTGCAGAAGTGGGCTGTCAGGGTGAGATAGGTGTTGCCTGTTCAATGGCAGCAGGCGGATTAGCCGCCGCGATGGGTGCTACTTCAGCACAGATTGAAAATGCAGCAGAAATCGGCATGGAACATAACTTGGGACTGACTTGCGACCCGATCAACGGATTGGTTCAGGTGCCATGTATTGAAAGAAACACCATGGGTGCAGTGAAGGCAATCAACGCCACCAGGCTCGCACTCAATGGCGATGGAGAGCACCACGTTTCGCTAGACAGCGTGATTAAAACCATGCACGAAACAGGACTCGACATGATGAGCAAGTACAAGGAAACGTCCCAAGGCGGACTGGCAACCAACGCAATCGCCATCAACGTTGTTGCCTGTTAATAGAGTACTTGCTGGACAGAAATATCAGACGGGTTTGGAGAATCCCCGGCCCGTAAAATTTTTATGCTGCATGCAGCAGCAACGATTTAACTCGTTTCACACGGAGAAGTAAAAATGGATGCAACCCTGAAGTTTACTGAGAGCCACGAGTGGGTAAAAGACAACGGCGACGGCACTGTAACTGTCGGTATCTCTGATCATGCACAAGGACTGCTTGGTGACGTGGTATTCGTTGATTTGCCAGAGGTAGGTTCTGAAGTAGAAATCGGCGAAGGTTTCTCACTCGTAGAATCTGTAAAAGCTGCGTCAGATATTTACGGCCCGGTAAACGGTGAAGTGGTAGAAGTTAACGAAGATCTGGAAGACAGCCCAGAGCTGGTTAACGAAGCACCTTTTGAAGGCGGTTGGATTGCAAAAATCAAGTTAGCTGACGACAGCAACCTTGATCATCTGATGAGCGCTGACGCTTATCAGGAAACTATCGAAGACTAATTCAGGACGAAGGTCATGACAGAATCACGCTTACTTGATCAACTGCAGGCTGACAACGAGTTTGTCTCCCGTCATAACGGGCCGCGCGTATCAGACCAGCAAGCGATGCTGAACACAGTAAATGCCACCAGCCTTGAGCATCTCATCGAAGAAACTGTGCCAGCGGGTATTCGCCTGCCGCAACCTATGACTCTGGACGCGCCACTGAGTGAAGTGGCGATGTTGAGCAAGCTGAAAGCTATCGCCAGCAAAAACGTCATCAAGCGCAGCTTTATCGGTCAGGGTTACTACGGCACCCACACGCCAAACCCTATTCTCCGTAACGTGTTGGAAAACCCAGGTTGGTACACGGCGTACACCCCTTACCAGCCAGAAATTTCTCAGGGTCGCCTTGAATCTCTGCTGAACTTCCAGCAAATGGTGATGGATCTGACCGGTATGGAGCTGGCTAACGCTTCCCTGCTTGACGAAGCAACGGCTGCTGCAGAAGCCATGACGCTGTGTAAGCGTGGTGGTAAAAGTAAGAGCAACACTTTCTTTGTGGCAGATGACGTTCACCCGCAAACGCTGGACGTTATCAACACCCGTGCTGGCTTCATGGGCTTTGACGTAGTCGTTGATACAGCTGATAACCTGCCTCAACACGATGTGTTTGGCGCCCTCCTGCAATACCCTGGCACAACGGGTCAGGTGCGTGATCTGACCGCTCTTATTGCTGCGGCACAAGCGAACAAAACGCTGGTGACGGTTGCTGCTGACCTGCTCTCACTCACCCTGTTGAAAGCGCCGGGCGAGATGGGCGCAGACGTCGTGATTGGTTCTGCACAACGCTTTGGCGTACCTATGGGCTTCGGTGGCCCACATGCCGCATTTATGGCAACGCGTGACAAACTGAAGCGCACTATGCCTGGCCGTGTGATTGGTGTGTCTATCGACTCAAAGGGCAACCAGGCGCTTCGCATGGCAATGCAGACCCGTGAGCAGCATATTCGCCGCGAGAAAGCGACCTCAAACATCTGTACTGCACAGGCACTGCTGGCAAATATGGCTGCCTTCTATGCCGTATATCACGGTCCAGAAGGTCTGAAGAAAATTGGTCGTCGAGTTCATCATCTGACGGCACTGGCAGCAGCGGCATTTAACCATGCTGGTATCGCGCTTGCGTTCCATGACTTCTTCGACACGATTACGCTGAACACAGGCGATCAAACTGACGCACTGTTCAATAAAGCGCAAGACGCTGGCTTCAACCTTCGCAAACTGGATGGTCAGTTGGGCGTGAGCTTCGACGAAACCACCACATTGGCTGAAGTAAACGCACTGGTTGCCGTGCTGACTGACGAAACGGACGTAGCGCAATATGCCTCTTCTGTAGAAGCAGACGAATACGCCGCGATCCCAGAAGCGTGCCGCCGCACCAGCGATTACCTGACGCACCCTGTGTTTAACACTCACCAGAGTGAAACCCAGTTGATGCGCTACATGAAGAAGCTGGAAAACAAAGACTTCTCTCTGACTCACGGCATGATCCCGCTCGGCAGCTGCACCATGAAGCTGAATGCCGCCGCAGAGATGATCCCAGTAACCTGGCCTGAATTCGGTGAACTGCATCCATTTGTTCCTGCTGATCAAGCACAAGGTTACGGCGAGCTGGCGGATTCTCTCAGCAAGATGCTGTGTGAAATCACAGGTTACGATGCCATGTCCCTGCAGCCAAACTCTGGCGCACAAGGTGAATACGCGGGTCTGATTGCGATTCAGCGTTACCACGAAAGCCGTGGTGAAGCTCACCGTAATGTCTGTCTGATCCCAAGCTCAGCACACGGCACTAACCCGGCATCTGCTGCCATGGTGTCAATGAAAGTTGTTGTGGTTGGCTGTGATGAAGACGGCAACATTGACGTTGAAGACCTGAAAGCAAAAATCGAGAAACACCGCACCGACCTATCGTGCATCATGATCACTTACCCTTCTACGCACGGTGTGTATGAAGAAGCGGTACAGGAAGTGTGCGAACTGGTTCATGAAGCTGGTGGTCAGGTTTATCTGGACGGCGCGAACATGAACGCACAGGTTGGCCTCACCAGCCCTGGCTTTATCGGTTCAGACGTTTCTCACCTGAACCTGCACAAAACCTTCTGTATCCCGCACGGCGGTGGTGGTCCAGGTATGGGTCCAATCGGTGTGAAATCGCACCTTGCACCATTCCTGCCAGGACACGTGATTGAAGGCACCAACTACGCAGTTTCTGCTGCACAGATTGGTAGCGCATCAATCTTGCCAATTTCATGGGCATACGTTGCCATGATGGGTGAGCAAGGTCTGACGGAAGCAACTAAGGTTGCCATCCTGAGTGCAAACTACGTGATGGAGCGTCTGCGTCCTTACTATCCGGTTCTGTACCGCGGTACTCACGGTCGCATTGCGCACGAATGTATTATCGACATTCGTCCAATCAAAGATGCATCTGGCATCTCTGAGGAAGATATCGCAAAACGTCTGATGGACTACGGTTTCCACGCACCAACCATGTCTTTCCCAGTTGCTGGCACACTGATGATTGAGCCAACAGAAAGTGAAGACAAAGCCGAGCTGGACCGCTTCTGTGACGCGATGATCGCAATTCGCGAAGAGATCGCTAAAGTTCAGGATGGTGAATGGCCACTGGAAAACAACCCATTGGTTAACGCGCCGCACACACAGAGTGACCTGATGGCTGCAGATTGGGAGCGCCCTTACAGCCGTGAGTTGGCTTGCTTCCCAAGCGCACAATCGAAAGATGCGAAGTACTGGCCAACAGCGAACCGTGTCGATAACGTCTACGGTGACCGTAACCTGATTTGCTCTTGCCCGAGCATTGAGAGTTACATTGAAGACTAACAGGTGACACGGTTTCACCACCAAAAGCGAGCCCATCGGCTCGCTTTTGTATTTTTGGAACTAACATCCCGTGCAATGCATTTCATCAAAATCTCCCACTAATGCATCTATTTGCAAAATAGGCAGTTAGTACAAATCCCCCATAAACACCACCCATTTTTTGCTCAACAAATGTTCATATTTGTCGACACAAATATATGCATTACAAGACATAATCGTGATGAGAATCACTTTCACTTATTGGCAGTTAATAGTTCCTAACACTATTTTCATTTCATTGAGCACAATTTCTCGCTATTGATACACGAATAATTAACAAATAAATAACATTGGCTAGGGGACAAAGAATGAAGCTTAAGCAGAAAATGTTGTTGATCCTTCTTGGTATCGGGTTAATCCCCGCTGCCATTATTTCTGTCTTTTCGTTACAAATGGCCAGCGCCTCGTTGGAGCAGCAAACGTTCAGTCAACTTGAAGCACTTCGTGAAGTGAAAAAAGATGCAGTTGTGCGTTACTTTGACAGTGCAGCCGCTCAGTTGACCACCACTGCAAATTCATCCGCATTGGCAGAAAGCGCGATTGGAATGATTGATGCCTATCGAACCGCGCCAACTGAAATCAATGCTGACCAAATTTCAGAACAAAAACTTGTCTCCTACTACCAAAAAACACTGATATCACCGACTGAGCAAAAACGCGGAACCAGGCTCGACACAGATGCTTCGTCTCTCGTCGCTGAGCTCAGCACTTCCGCGAAATATCTCCAGTACGCTTACCTTGTCGACAACGACAACAGCAACAAAGCCTTGATGTCGGCCAGTAATTTTGGTCTGCGCTACGATTTCCACCACAAGGCCATTCATGACTACCTCGCTTCGACCAAAGAGAAATTTGGCTATTATGATATTTTCCTGATTGACGTCGAAAGCGGTAACGTTGTCTATTCCGTCAGTAAGGAAACTGACTTCGCCACCTCGCTGAAAAAAGGGCCGTTCTCAGATAGCGGTCTGGCGGATGCATATCAACAAGCAACCGGCTTGAAGAAAGGACAAGTCACTTTTGTCGACTTCGCGAAGTATCTGCCATCGTTCAATGACCCCGCAGGCTTTATCGCCACGCCGATTTATGACAAAGGTGAGGCTGTTGCCATCCTTGCTTATCAATTTCCGATTGATCGCCTCAACGCCATCATGGGAGAACGCGCTGGGCTGGGCGAAACCGGTGAAACCTATCTGGTCGGGGCTGATAATCTGATGCGTTCTGATTCTTATCTCGATCCCGTCAACCACTCTGTGATTGCTTCATTCAGCAACCCAGTTAAAGGCGCAGTGAAAACACAGGCTGCGACACAAGCGTTGAATGGCATTTCCTCTGTGGAAACCATTATGGATTACAACGGAAACCCAGTGTTATCCGCGTATGCCCCACTTTCCATTCTGGGAGCAGATTGGGCGATTCTGGCTGAAATTGATGTGGCTGAGGCCTTTGCATCTGTCACAACGCTTCGTAACTCTGTACTGGTCACTATTACCATCGCGTTGGGCATTATCGCAGCTGTGGCGATTTACTTTGCCAATGCCATCACCCGTCCACTCGGTGGCGAACCAAAAGAAATGCAGAAAATTGCAGATACCATCTCCAAAGGGGATCTAACACTCAGTTTCACGATTGATGACGCCAGCAGTGGTGTTTATCGCTCAATGTACGACATGACGAACAATCTGAAGGCGCTGACAGGTAGTGTGGTGAAAGCGACCGAGCAGCAATCTTCGGCGTCTTATCAGCTGTCGCAAAGCACGCGTGATACGTTGCAAAACATTGAGAAGCAAAACAGCAGCACGCTCCAAGTTGCCACTGCCATGGAAGAAATGACCATGACGGCCAATGAAATCTCCAACAATACCTCTGAAACCGCCCGTGCAGCGGCGGAAGCGCAGGAGCTCATCAAAGAGAGTAATCAGGTCGTTCATTCCGCTTCCAACAAAATGATGAACCTGGTTTCTGATCTCAATGTCGCCAAAGAAAAAACCAACTTGCTGGTAAAAAGTGCTGATAATATTTCCGGTATTTTGGTGACCATTGGGCAAATTGCCGAGCAGACCAATCTACTTGCACTGAACGCAGCCATCGAAGCGGCGCGAGCAGGTGATCAGGGAAGAGGCTTTGCCGTTGTGGCAGATGAAGTCCGGAGCTTGGCGCAAAGTTCGCAAAATGCGACTGAAGAAATCGCTAGCTTGATCACCTCGCTACAAAAAGTATCTGATGAAACCCGCAAAGCGATGGAAACCGGCGCACAAAATGCCGAGCAGGTGGCGAATCAAGCGATGGATAGCACTGACCGCCTGGAATCAGCCGTCGCTTCTGTCGAGCGTATTGCAGATATGACGATTCAGATGGCGAGCGCGTCAGAACAACAATCCACTGTCGCAATCGACATCAACAAAAATCTGGTCGACATCAATTCAATGTCCCAAAGTACAGCAACAGCCATGCACCAGATCACCGAAGCCAGTACCGAACTGACGAAATTGGCGAAAACGTTGGAACATCACACCAGCCAATTTTCAATTTAGCTCTCATACCCAAACAAGCTGAAGATATAGAATTCAGCGCGTTTGGGGAGACTCAAATATCTTTGCCAAAAGCCACTTTTTCGAAAGTGGCTTTTTTGTCTAAAAATGGTCTTAAAACCACTTCTTTCCGCGCATTTATCATAGAAATTTGAAGTCAAATAGTTGCCTTTCATGAAAAACAAATCTTGTACGATTAATAAGACAACCCACTGTTTACCCATTGTATAAAGTTTCTTTCAACAGTTGCTATTGCGTCTAATTATTTTAAAAAGCGCTGACCAAATATGAATATAAATTCATACAAGTGACTCGGACTAACATACTGATTTATTGAATTTCTCTTATTTTTCATTGCAGAAGAAAAATAAACGAGGCCAATAAGCGAGTTAGCCAATTTTCTATTCAATGTTGTAACCGAAATAAAAATGGCAACTTCTCGATATCAAAGACAAAAACGCTTGTGGCGAAACGTTTGGATTAGGACAGCATTTATCAAAAGCATGGAAGCGGCCTTCCGCAAAGTCTACCAATACGCCGAACCCAACCTGACACTGGTCGGCTGGATGGGGCTTATTGGCTTTCCCCTCTATTACTTTGTCTGGACTGATTTCCTGCCGCAAACCTATGAGAATCTTCCATTACGACTCTTCTGCTGCGTGTTTTTTATCATCGTGTTGATGCGAAACAAACTCAAGCCGCCTCTCAAAGACCAAATGCATTGGTTTTATCAAATTGCTATCACCATCGTTTTACCGTTTTTCTTCTTCTACATGTTGTTGATGAACAACTGGTCAACTGTCTGGTTATTGTCATTTATGGCCGCGGTTTTCCTGCATATTCTGATGGTACACATCACCTGGGTTATGTTTGCTCAGACCCTGATTGGCATTAGTTCAGCAATGCTTTGCGCTTGGGTAGCAAGCGGGTATCACCTTGAGTTTTCGATGGATTGGACGTACGTGCCAGTTTTTCTTTTCATCTATCTTTTCGGCAATATTTTCTTTTTCAGAAACCAGCAGGAACATGAAACCAAAGTGTCGATTGCCAAGGTCTTTGGCGCTGGTATTGCCCATGAGATGCGAAACCCACTGGGTGGACTTTGCTCCACGCTGGATTTAATTCGCTCTACCCTGCCCGACCCCTCCAACAGCAACAAACGGGTTTATCAACTTAGCGAAGAAGACATCAAGCTGCTGCGTGAAGTCAGCAGTGATGCGATGAACATCATCCGGGCCGGAAATGAAACCATCGACCTGCTTCTCACTTCTATTGACGAAAGCCGTGTCTCCCGATCTACCTTCAGACGCCACTCGGCCAATCATGTATTGAAAGGAGCAATAGACAGTTTCGGTTACAAGAGCACAACGGATAAGTCCGCTATCGTATTACGCACTGAAGAAGACTTTGAGTTTTTGGGTAGTGATACCCTGCTCAAGTACGTTATTTACAATCTTTTCAAAAATGCTTTTCACCATCGCAGCAATGAAAACTTCGCGATTGATATCATTTTGGAAAGCGACCAATACGATAACCGCATTATTGTCAGAGACAGTGGTCAGGGTATTCCACGAGAACTGCTTGAAACTATCTTTGAAGATTTTTACACCACAGGCAGGACCGGAAATTACGGTCTAGGCCTCCCCTTTTGCCGAAAAGTGATGCGCTCATTTGGGGGCGAAATTTCCTGCGATTCAAAGCTTGGCGAGTGGTCAGCGTTTACCCTGACTTTCCCAAATATCGACTCCCCAACAGTTGATGACATTAAATCTAACCTCATCAAACTGAAGTCGATGTTGGTTGTCAGTGACGAAACAGACTTGGTTGCGCGTGCCAACAAAATCAGCAAGGAAGCAGGATTTAAACTGCAGGTATTCAATGTACTGGAAGCACTGCAGAAGCGGGACTACGAATTCGAATACGATGTGATTGTGGTTGACCTTGAGAGCGTTAAATCCAACGGCGATGTTCTTAGCCATATCGAACCTTTGCTGTCCTTCACTGATGCGCAAATTGTGTATCTACACAATGGCTCGGTTGCACTCCACTCATCGCACTCGGTTTATCAGCCTATCTGGATTGAAACGCTGGTTTGGCGTATCAACACGCCTGCTGTTATCGAGCAGCTGTTTTTTGATACCGCAGAAGTGGCGCCAACAGGTCCTGTGGTCACGCCAGGACATTCACTCAACCAGACCATTATGGTCGTTGATGACAGTGAAACACTGCGGCAATTCACATCAATACTGCTAGAGAAGCAGGGATTTAAAGTCATCCAGTGCCCCAACGGCAATAGCGCGTTAGAAACCTTAATGGATGATGACCAATCCATTGATTTGATATTGATGGACGTTGAAATGCCCGTTATGGATGGACTTGAAACCTCCAGAAGGATCCGCGATGCGAAACATCGCCACGCCAACATCCCCATCATTGCCCACACTGGTGATGATTCGAAGCCCACACTCGATAAGATCATTAGCTCAGGCATGTCTGACTTCATTTTGAAGCCATCAGATCTTTGTAAGCTCCGCGACAAAATCACTATCTGGCTGCAGTAAAAGCCTCTAGGGTCTGTTGACCCTAGAGGCTCGACAAGGTTAGTAGAAACATAGTTCAGGATGATCATACGCTGCCTGGCATACAGTAAGCACTTGATCGATATCCCTGTTGCTCATGTCGGCACTCAGAGAGAACCGGATGATCGCTTTGTTTTTTGGCGTGGCTGGCGCACAGAACACCGCGCCATAAACGCCATTGGCTTCCAGAAAATCCCGCACTAGTTCCGTGTTTTGCTCATCACCACACTCTAAAGAAATGATTTGGGAATCGCTTCGTATCTTGAACCCAATGCTTTGCAGCCCATCACGCAGTAAGTCGGAAATTTCAAACAGTCGCCTTCGCTTAGGATCAGCCTTCATGATGACGTCAAGCGTGGCATCCAAGCGCGCGATTTCCTGTGGCAGCACCGTGGAACTGAAAATCGCGGGGAACGACACAAAAGGCAAGGATGTAATTAACTTGTGCGGCCCCAACACAGCGCCTGCGCGATAGGCAAAAGCTTTGGCAAGACTGGTCGTCACAAAGTCCACCCGGTCACGCACGCCCATTTCATTGATAAGGCCAGAGCCTTCTGGCCCATGCGTTCCCAATGAATGAGATTCATCCACAACCAGCGCACAACCGAATGCCTCAGCAACATCACAGATTTCAGGGAGCGGTGCCACCGTGCCAATGGTGCTATAAACCGAATCCACCAAAATAATGCCTTCACCGTGTTTTTTAATCTGACGTTTTAGATTACTCACGCTGTTATGCATGAATGGAATAATTTGTGCGCCGGCAATTCTCGCCCCTTCCCAAAGTGACATATGGGCAAAAAAGTCGATATATACGCGGGTTCCAGGCTCACAAATGGTTTGAAGCAAACCAACGTTTGCTGCCCACCCCGACTGTGACAGCACGCAGCCATCCATACCGACAAATTCTGCCAATCTATTTTCAAAATCAGGTTTATGATCCTCGTCCTGCAAAAATACCGCTGACATCACCACATTCTCATTGGAACTGGCAATGGCATTGAGATGAGCTGATTGGATATTGTCATCAAGACTCAGCGATAAATAATCGTTACTTTGCATCACGACAGCGCCTTCTCCTGGCCGACTACTCACTGGCAGTGGTCTGGCATTCTTATAAGGTTCTGTCATATCCCGCAAAAAAGAGTTAAGACGCGCATCGATAAAAGAAGGGAGTTTTTTTGTAATAGTTGAATGATTTTCCATAGCCAAGCCTCTTCTTGTTAAAGAAAAACGCCAGAGCGGCGTTTGATGTTTTGGTTATACCCAAAGCACTTCAGCAAGCCGTCGAAAACGAGTCTTTGCTGCCTGAATATATGGCTGATTATGTATGAGGCTTAAGTGGTCAGACTTTTTAAGTTTGCGAATTTACAGAATTATTTATTGAATCCCCCTGTATAAATCAATGGACAAATAAAAAAGACGAGCTGTGAAAAAAGCTCGTCTTTTCAATATTTAAATAGAATTTACACTGAGGATTTATCCCGAAATACACCACCAATAAATCTCAAACCCCGATAGATTTGTTCAATCACTTTATCTGTGTGCCCACCAGAAAATACGTGGGAAGTGACATTAAGCTGTAGCGTCTCAAACGTCTCAATCATGGCGTTAAAGTTATCTAATATAGGTTCACCGACAGACTCCCCTTCGTTATCGCCTATCTCTGTGTAAATCGGTAAGTCGGCTATTTGTTCTGCCCGGTTTATTGCCATTTCTGAAAGCTGGAAGCTTTCCAATGCGGCGACAATTTGATTGATGTCCTTTGAAATATAAAGCAGCGGGTTTTCTGGATCAGGTGCAATAGCGCGGAGGATCGTAACATAAGCATAAATAAACCATTCCGGCTCACTCCCCCTTGTGAGCTTGGCGAGCTCCTGCTCGAAAAAGCCTGAATGCCGCTGATAGTCATGCCTTTTCATCATCATGCCTGCCGGGCTTAAGCCAACGCAGGTGCGATATTGCTCAGGGAATTCAAAGGCGGCCATCATCGCGCCAAAACCTCCCATAGAATGTCCCATGATCGCTATCTTTCCTGGCTGGGTCCGGTAACGGATATCAATTTCCTTAACGATATCCGTCGTCAGGTAATCAAGGAAATTCCCAGATATTGGTGAATTGATATACCAAGAGCCATTCAATGAACTTCGGCCGTCAACAGCAACAACAATGGAAGCCTCAAGATCCCCTTCATCAATAAGTTCATCCAAAATATCGTCAAGGCCAGCTTCGTCATTCAATCCTTCATCAAACCAGGCGCTCGGTTCACCTTCGTAACCATGAAGGACATAGATGACAGGGAAAGTTCGGTTGGTATCGGCATAGTAACCATGAGGAAGATAAACAATGATCTCTCTGTTAGCATTTTCGCCCGCAACGTTGTCCTTCAATGAGGAAGCGTCGAAACTGAATTGTTCAAGTGCGCCGCACGGCGTTGGGCTCGGGTCGTCCTCAATCTGATAGTCAAATGACATAAATGGATCCTTTGCGATAACGAATACATTTCATCTTAAGTAACTATTTTTTAATGTAAACCTCCTTCATTTTCTAACATCATCTACTGTGATATTGGCTTCTTTTCCTTGCTACCTTTAACGCTAAAACAAACCTGATAATGCAGGGTACTGTGACTTTGACATCGTTGTGATCACGCGTAAATCAAACCTCCTTATTCAAAGCTCCCCTACCCAAGCATTTTCAGGTTATTTGAGCACAATTGTATTGCCCACCAGCTCTTTCTATCCCAGTACCAAGTTCAAGACACTTTTATAAGGAGTTGCTTGAGTAGATTAAATGAGCCTGTATTTCCACCACCGCAATTCGTCTCTTTTCACACAGGAAATGCTGGCCTCTCGCTCACTAATTAAGGAGAAAGAGCAAATGACTAAGCTTGTTGATATCGAAGGTATTGGTGAAACCTACGCGGAAAAACTTGAAGCAATTGGTATTTCAACCATTGAGCAACTTCTGGAAAAAGGCGCTCAACCTTCAGGTCGTAAGTCCATTGCAGAAGACAGTGGCATCAGCAGCAAACTCGTGCTGAAGTGGCTAAACCGCGCTGACTTGGCACGCGTTAAAGGGATCAGTACTCAATATGCTGATCTTCTGGAATTTGCAGGGGTTGATACTGTGCCAGAATTAGCACAGCGCAACGCAGCAAATCTAACCGCGAAAATGGCAGAGGTAAATGAAGAGAAAAATCTCGTTCGCCAATTGCCAGGCGAAAGCAAAGTAGAAGATTGGATAGCACAAGCGAAAGATCTTCCTCGCGCGATCCATTATTAAGATACCCAAACAAAGAAGCTGGCATGATAGCCAGCTTCTATTTAGGATCCTTTCTATATTGTCAGTTTTTTAATGCGCGAATACCGAGTTTATTTCGGCAATTTCTTCATTGCTCAGATATTGGAAATTGTCGTTAGCAGCCTGCATTCTCAGTGCTGCAGTCTCTTCCAACTCTTCAACATTACAAAGCGCATCTTCAAGATCTTTTCCCATAACTACCAACCCCAAATTGGCGATTAAAATGGCATGGTGATGTTTGGCTTTTTCCGCCAGATAAAAAGATCCAGAAGATCTAAATAGCGGAATTTTAGGAAGCGTCATCGTTCTCATTGCCACGATAGGAGAGAGAGTCGGCAGTACGTTTTCGACATCCAGTTCGTCTTTCTGAACTAACTTGGAAATATGCTTTGGTGTAATAGTAAATATGGCTTTATGTTTCGGGTTGGCATTATAAATATCTAAGTGATGATCGACTTCCCAACTAGGAGAGTCGCCGGAGATAAGTTTCCCATCAAGAGAGACCACCGAGAAATGCTCTTGCTTCAAACGACCCATTCTCAGCCCATTCGTCGTTACCACGACAGTTCCATCTTCTAATTGAGCCGACAGGTTTCCGGATTCTCCTGTATCGTGTCCTTGCAAAAAGAGTTTACGACCGTAATCAACGAGCTTATTTCGTAGATCGCCTTGCCCAAACATGCCACATCTCCAACAAATTCGCTTCCAGTGCACCGCTGCGTTTTCAAGGTTTGTATGTTCAGAATATTGATCGCTGTAAACGATCAAATTATTTATCACCGAACAATACACACTAACTTATTTACGATCCTTTCTAAGTACAAAACTAAGAAAGGATCCATATCATCACCGGGAAACGATCCTTTTTCCTTTTTGGATGGTAATGATATTGATGTGGCTGGATACGTTTTTAATTATTTCCTCACCACACTTTGTTATTTTTTATCATTTTGATGATCACGCAACAGAAAATGCGATCTGATCCGTTTTTATTTTATTAATGAGACCTCTATCAACATTTATTAGGCAAATATCACTAAAGTTTTTCTCTTTTCTCATTATTGCCAACAGTTATTGAGAGCAATCCATCTTATTTTCTTCGATCATTGAGAGCCTTGTCATCAGTTTTTCATGTCGATATTCCTTAACATTTGGATCTTTTTTACGCCCGATCATTAGATCCATACCAAGAGCATTTGAATACGTCAGAATGTCTGTACCCAGAGACTAAACGGACAAGTATTAGACAATAGTGCAGCCAAACTTCGAATCACTTCACACTTTTATCGCCTTGGCTTCATTTCACCAAGATGGCTCAAGTAGTCTGAAATTCTGTTTGAACGGCGTTTTCATGGGTTTTAACCAGAAAGGATGTACGCCTATCAACCAAGGAAGGTAAATATGGCAGAACAAGAGAACAAACTTTACTGCAGTGATTGCGGGAAAATGACTGCCCACACGCTGGTGCAACTTGAGCCAAGAAAGGCAGAGCCGGATGCAACTTTGTTTCGGCGCGCAACGATAGTGCTTTCGAACTCTATGGATATGGTACTTGGCAGTTCTTATCAGCAATGCGATTGTTGTGGTTCTACATTTGGACACACAGACAGTATCGGTGGCATTTAGTGGATTTAGACAAACTCAGCCAGCATCTCAGGGAAAACGGCTTTAACGCAGTATTGAAAGACGGCAAGGTGCGCGTGAAATGGGGATGGAGTACCTTGCCAGTCACCATAGGAAATGACCCTGTCAGTGGGATCCTGAGTGTTAGTTATAATCAGCTAGCCCAACTTTTTCTTATCGGCCTTTTTTCATTTATGACCTTCGCTTTCTTTAGCTGGGGATCGTTTCTTTCATCAGGCGCCTATTTTGCCATCGCAATGATCTCTCTCGCCAATCTCTTGCTGACAGAATCAAACGCGAAAGAGCTTCGTCAACATATTCGCCAAATGGTAATACCCACCAAATAGCGAGATAAACAGAAAATCGCGCAATTTTGTTCAAGTTTTCGTTTCCTCTCCCTTCTATATTTTGCAAAGATGTTAAAGAGATGGATGAGGGAACGGACGTGGACACAGACAATCGCTTCCAGTTTGTAAACAGTGAGCACCTTGAAGGTGTAGCTGTGCTTGACGCAAATATGAGCGACTTCACTTACGACAAACACGCCCACGAAGAGTTTTCTATTGGTGTGACGCTTAAAGGCAGGCAGGATTTTTTCTGTCAGAGCGCTTTCCATAAAAGTCCTGAAGGCGGCGTTATCCTATTCAATCCGGAAGATGTCCATGACGGCAGTTCAGGAGGAGACCAAAACCTCGAGTATTTGATGCTCTACGTCCACCCAGACAGTATTTCCGCTCAAATCAAAGCGCTTGGCGTGAAGGCACCATCATCGCTACGAATCAAAGGCTGCTTACTCAACGATGTTAAACTCCGCAATCAGGCGTTGATCCTTTCCAGCCTGATTAAAGATCCCTCCTGCCATCGTATTGAGCAGCAATCTGCACTCTTTAACCTCTCACATACTCTGGTGTCATTAGCTGGCATGTTAGATGAGGCCACGCCAACAAACCGCAGAGATACCTTGCTAACACGCGCCAAAGATTTTGTGCAGGACAACCTAGCTAAAGATATCGCTATTGATGATCTTGCTGATGCTGCCAACATGTCGAAGTATCATTTTATCCGTCAGTTTCGGGCGCAGTTTGGTATTACGCCTCACCAATACGTCATCAATTGTCGTATCAATGGTTCTCGCAAAGCGCTGGAAAGCGGCCAGCCTGCAAGCGATGTTGCTCAGGAATTCGGTTTTGCCGACAGTAGCCACTTCAATCGAAGGTTTAAGCGCGTCTATGGTATGACGCCTAAGCAATACCAGCTTCAAATCTCTGACTAACTTCCCTCTCTGATTTCTGAAAAGGACTTCCTATGTTCGAACTTTGGGCATATGCCTTTGGCATTATGTATTCTCCAGGGCCTGTGAATCTTCTTGGCCTGAATGGCGGACTTCAAAATCGCACGCGAGAGGATCTCGGTTTCTTCGCCGGTGTCGCCACCGCAATGCTGATCCTCTTCATTTCAATGTCACTGATTGGTGGTACGCTTGTTTCCACGACCTCCCTTCCTTATATCAGTGTTATTGGTTGCAGCTATATTCTTTACATCGCGTGGAAGTTGGCCAAAGCGAAAGTGGATATTGATGATAGTTCACGTAATCAAAACATGATGACGTTCCGCGATGGATTGGTGCTGCAATTGCTTAACCCAAAGGGCATCATTGCGACGCTTCCTATTGTGACGATTCAGTTCCCTGCTGCTGGCATCCATGGGATGGAGAGCCTGCTCTGGATTGGGATCTTGACCATACTGGCTTTTGGCGCACCTGCCTCCTATTCCCTTATCGGCAGCTTGCTTGGCAAGCGCATCGCTAACCCCGTTTATTTCCGGGTATTCAATATCAGCATGTCAGTTCTGTTGGTCTATGTTTCCTTAGACATCGCCCATCAGCAAACTTATCTTCCTTGGTTTGGACAATAAAGGAAGGATTAAAAAACCGCCCGAAGGCGGTTTTTATTTATCAGCCGATTAACGCGTCACGTAGGTACGCACAAATTCACTGATCGCAATCAGGTCTGCAATGGCAATGAATTCTTCTGTCGTGTGCACTTTCGCCATACCAGTAGAAAGGTTCACGGTTTTCAGGCCTTTCTCGTTGAAGATATTCGCATCTGAGCCGCCACCTGTTGGTTTGGTCACTGGCTCAACACCGTTGGCTTCGAAGGCTGCTTTGATGGCCACAACGTGCGGATCGCTGTCTGCAATCTGGTAAGCGTTGTAAGAGCGGGTAGATTCGATCTCAATACCTGCACCGTGCTTTTCAACCGCGGCTTCGAAGGTTGAAACCATGTGTTCAACCTGCTTCGCCAGCTTATCGTCATTCAGCGAGCGCGCTTCTGCTTCTATATACAGTTCAGGCATCACAATGTTTGTCGCCTGACCGCCGCGAACGACACCAATGTTAGCCGTGGTTTCTTCGTCGATACGGCTCAGATTCATTTGGCTAATCGCATCAGATCCTACAGTCAGGGCATTGATGCCCGTTTCAGGCGCAAGGCCAGCGTGCGCCGGTTTACCTTTGATGGTGATTTTCAAGCTTTGCTGACCAGGAGCAGTTGTAATAATGGTGCCGATTGGGCCGCCTGAATCCAGCACGATGGCTTGCTGGGATTCAATTTTGCTCATGTCGAAGTGTTTAGCGCCTTCCAGACCCAGTTCTTCGTACACGGTAAACGCAACTTCGATGGTCTTGTGTGCTTCACCACGTTCCTGAATTGCGCGCACAGCTTCCATGACGGCTGCAATGCCAGACTTATCATCGCCACCCAAAATGGTGTCACCTTTCGAGCGGATAATACCGTCTTCAATCACTGGCTCAATGCCGTTGCCTGGGGTAACAGTATCCATGTGGCTGCTGAACACAATGCTGCCTTCCAGCGAGCCTGCCAGCTTGCCATAGATGTTGAAACCGTTAGTGATGTGCTCAGGCACAGGAAGCTTTGTAACTTCAAAGCCCATTTGACCCAGTTGTTCTGCCAGTGTTTCTGCCATGGCTTTTTCATTGCCAGACTCACTGTCAATTTTCACCAGCTCAATAAAATGCTCAACCAGTCTTTCTTGATTAATCTTTGTCATCGGTGTGCGACTTCTTCTCTGCGGGATGAGGCAACACCTTAAACCTATCCCGCAGAACATTTTGATGGGCTACATCAAAGAAAAGGTCGATTTGGTTGTCTATCCGCCGAAATCTTCCAGTTATCAGGTCCGTCGTTACCAAAAGCCTCAACTTTCTCCTTACACATCGGTTTTGTCCATCAAGGCCATCGAAATATCCCTCTTAAAAACAGAAATATTAATGACTAGAATAACATGCAGAAAAAAGAACCTTTTTATAACGGGGATGTAAATTTTAGGAATGACATAAAAATAACAAAACCATGACAATTTAGCAGAAAGAGAATCCAAAAAAAGAGTGTCAAAAGATTATTCAATCACCTCTTCTCGAATGTATGCAAGTAATGGCACTCAGTTAAAACTGCATTCTACCGATGCAACCGATTACACCCAACTCACTGATAAAGATAGGTTAATGAATATAGGATTCACCTAACGATTTTTCAAACACTTAGAGAGAGCATGTCATGCCTACCATATTAATATATTAGTTAACAATGAAATTTAAATATAGCCACGAAGAAAAATATATATTTTTAGCGTTGTAAATTTCGCTTTAACAATCAACTAAAATCCCATATAGATATCCTTTATGGAGATTATATTTCTTATGCATTTGTCAAATTTACAATGCAAGCAGGAATGCAAATGATAAAGTTTGATCCAGTGGAAAACCGGATATTTACTGATACGCGAAGTGTGGGTATTGGTCACCGGGAAGGACTGATTCTCGAGTTACTGCTAGCGCGTGCGCCGGATGTGATCGAGAAGCAAACAATTATTACCCACGCCTGGGGAAACGTCTGTGTGGGTGATACCTCACTGGCTAAATCCATCAGCACTTTAAGGCACGCTTTTTTAAAACTTGGTGTCAAAGAGAGCCCAATCGTTACGGCTCCAAGAGTGGGATATCGAGCACTACCGGGAAGAGTACAATGCATTGAGATTCCATTGGAAAGTACCCTCGAGCACAGCCACTCAGAAGCATTACCCAATCCAAAGATGGATCTCGATTCCTTGCCCGAGCAGCAACAAGTAGCTTTGGAGAGCAATCATCAAAACAATCAGCTCCCCATCCGCCCTAGCTATATTAAAGCAGCACTCAACGCACTCTCTATCGCCTTGGCATTTACCACACTTGCCACTCTCTCCGTCAAACTGGATCTCGTGCCCTGGCCAGCCTCCCACTTAACATTAACCAAACAGCATGTTGGTGAATTGGTGCTGATTAAATCCCCGTCCGTAAAGCTCTCACTACCTCTCAGGCGATTACTCGCTTCAAACCAGTGTGATTGTGTCGTTTATGTCGGGCTCGGAGGTGGTGAAAATGAGCTTTCATGGTTCCATCGCCAAGCGCAAGACGCCATTAACCTCACTTATCGCTCGGGGCAGTTTCCCGTCGTCGCAGCTCAAATCACTCAATTTGTGGAGCAAAGAAAATGAAAGTCACCATTGCTTTTCTCTTCCTTAGCACCAGCGTGTTTATCGGTGTACTGGCCTTGCCCTGGCAACAACAATTAATGCCTGGTCATTACCAGCATTTCCTCGTGCAAGTTCATCCCGATCGCAGTACTACCATTGCCAAAGGCCAGACTGCTGTTGATGGTCGTTCTATCATTCATGTTTCCAGCATAGAAGATGGCACTACTGAACAAACCAGTCTGGTGAAGCTGACAGGACACTTAGCATCAACACTCGATTCCAGTTTCCTTCTTCAGGGTGATGTCAAATTGGTCTATGTCGATAACCTAAACAAGACCACCAACTTTTTGTATGTGACGCCTTACTTGTTTTTCGAAGAGGGAAGCTGTCTGGCAAAACTGGATGTTATCTATGAAGATCCAGAATTCTTACTTATCAAGGATGAAGTCTCCGAGCATACCCAGTTAATCACCCGCTTATAAAGCAAGAGTAAGTTTGAAAATATAATCGTAATACGATGATTTTATTGGCGATTACTTTTCATTGTTTTTCAGTTAGCACCACCCAAGAGCGGTGCCATGCTGACTCTGCGTTACCAATAACGCAGGAACACAACATCTAAAAACAATGGAGAAAAAGCCATGCCTAGAGTCACCCTATCGCTGATCACCCTGTCTCTGTTTTCAGCGTTTTCTACACCCAGCTTTGCGAAGATTTTTCCTGATCAGCTTGTTGTCGACTACCAGGGAGAAGATGTATGTCGCTCTGGTTATCGTCCTATCACACGCAGTGAAGCCACTTTACATCGCGACTATCTGCTATCGAAAATGGGTCAGTGGCAAATTACCGGTTTGAAAGATGACTGGGTAATCATGGGGACTGGACATGAAGGGCGAATAAAACAGGATTTACCCAACTACAGTACGTGGTGCCATCCAACCAACACGGGAAATACAGGGATTCCTGACGTCGCGAAACATACTTTGCCTGAAGGAGAAGAAATCGATATTCAATACAATCTGGTTTCGGATGAAAACAAGTTTATCCGCCCGCTAAGCAATCTAGCTCACAACCTTGGGTACGCTTGGGTCGGCGGAAACAGTAGCCCTTATGTTGGCAGAGACATGTCGGTCCGTCAGGAAGGTGACAAATGGGTAATTCAAGGCAACAACCGTGGTTCCTGTGACGGGTACCGGTGCGACGAGAAAACGGCTATCAAAGTCAGCAACTTCAACTACACACTGAACAGTGATGATTTCTGGCACGGTGATGTGACTGAGTCCAGCAAGCAGTTGGTGAAAACCGTGTATGTAACGGCTAGAAACCGCAGCGACATTGCACAGCAGGTGGTCATTGACCTCAAAGTGGATGAATCCACCAACTGGTCGAAAACCAACACTTATGGTTTCTCACAATCCGTGCAAACCAAAAACACGTTCCAGTGGCCTTTGGTCGGCGAAACAGAATTGACGATCAAACTGGAAGCTAACCAAAGCTGGGCGAACACCAATGGTGGTGCGACCTCAGAAGCAGTCACACTTCAGGCTCGCCCTATGGTACCTGCCAATTCTGAGATCCCTATTCGCGTGGAGCTATACCGTTCAAGTATCTCCTACCCTTACCGGTTCAGCGCAGACGTTAGTTATGATGTCGAATTCGACGGCTTCCTTCGCTGGAGTGGTAATGCATGGCATACCCACCCAACCAACCGCCCTACCCACAAACATACTTTCACCATGGGACGAGCCAGTGAGCCTTCTGCCGATATTCGGCACCAGTGGAATATTCGTCATATCCCGGGCGCATCACAATGGTGGGATTGGAGCTGGGCCATTCAGGAAAATGGTTTACAGAACATGCAGAGCGTCACCAGCCAAAGCCTTCGTCCGTTCGAAGCTGTTGTTTCCGGTGATTTCTATGCAGAATCCCAATATGCAGGCACCATCGACATTGGGCAGGCACAACCTATCTCTGAGTCGCGTCGCTCTAAACGCAGTGTGACGGAAACACTTCGTCAGGGTGATATTGAGCTGGAAACCAATTTGGATACTGATGAAATGCGTGCGCTCGGCTTTGGTGAAGTAGAGATCAGCATTCAAGCTGCGCAGTAATGGATATTGTGAATTGAATGAGAAACCGCCGCATATGCGGCGGTTTTAATGTTGGATTTGTCAGAGCTTCAATCGGGCATGCCGACGTAACGCTCACTGTCGGCGATAGCATTAATCCAACGCAGAATGTTTGGATAGTTTTCCAAGCTGAACCCGCCCTCGTGCGCCACATGCGTGTAGGCGTATAGCGAAATGTCTGCAACCGTCATCGTATCACCAACGAGGAAGGTCGATTTTCCAAGCTGCTGCTCCATCAATTTCAGTGCTTTGTGCCCACCGGCCTGAAGCGAGTGGTATTCATCAAGCCGCTCTTCAGGCATTCCCTGATATTTTTGAATGAAACGGGCTACCGCAATAAAGGGTTCATGCGAGTATTGTTCAAAGAAAAGCCATTCGTAGACTTTGGCTTTTAAGAAGTTGTCAGTCGGCAGATAAGAAGTACCTTCTGCAAAATAGCCCAATATGGCGTTTGATTCAGACAATAAACGACCATCATCCAAAACGACTGCGGGTATCTTCCCATTGGGGTTCACCGCCAGAAATTCGGCCGTTTTCGTCCCGCCTTTCAAGATATCGACATGCTGCCAATCGTGCTTAATATCCAGAAATGAAAGAATCAGCTTCACTTTCAGGCAATTTCCGGACTTCATGTCTCCGTATACAAGCATCCTTTCCTCCTAACCCGTGATCTCTGCGCCCGCTTCTCCCTGCGGAACCACAACTGTGTTCAGTTTTGATTCCTCAATCCACTGCTTCATAGCGGCATCACTCAACACCTTGTCCATGTAGCGCTGCGCTTCAGCGGACACTGAAACGCCATAGGACAAAAAGCGCAACGCGACAGGCGCATACATCACATCTGCAATCGAGAAGTCACCGAACAGCCAGCCACCTTTATCACCAAACTGTGCCATTTGCTCAGTCCAGATTGCATCTATGCGCGCGATGTCTTTCAAGCACGCTTCCGACGCCGAGATATTGCGGCGTCCTCGAATATTCATCGGCATCTCTCCGCGAAGTGCCGTGAATCCAGAGTGCATTTCGGCAGAGAGTGCACGCGCCTTGGCACGATGTGCGACATCTTTAGGCCAGCCTTTTCCGTTGAGATGTTGTTCGTTGACATACTCACATATCGCCAGAGAGTCCCAAACGACAACATCACCATCCACCAGCACTGGGACCTTTCCGGCGCCTGAGTGTTTTCCCACCTCGGTGTAGAAAGCATCCGTGAACAAATCGAGATCAACTTCTTCAAAATCAATATCAAAGCCTCGGAGAACCAGCCAGCCACGTAGTGACCATGTTGAGTAATTCTTGTTGGCGATTATCAGTTTCATCAGGCTCTCCTTTCCTTTTGCTTTTTGTTGATATGAACGAGTATGCTCAGAAGCAGGACAGGTTTCTAACGCATAGTTTTGATACCTAGTATTCGATTTCATGATGCAAGGACAGATCGAGAATGGATATCGATTCACTGCGAAGCTTTTTAGCCATCGTGGACACAGGCAGTTTTACCCGCGCCGCGGCACAGATTCACCGCACGCAATCTGCCATCAGTATGCAAATTAAAAAGCTGGAAGAAGAGCTTGGCAGTCCGCTGTTTGATAGAGATAAACGGCCACTTACCGTGAGCCTTGCTGGTCAGCGTTTGGTCAGCCACGCCCGGAGACTGGTTGCCTCACACGATGAAGCACTGGATGCTTTCATTCGTGAAGACAACACCCGCCCTATCCGTATCGGATGTCCTGACGACTATGCCCAATCATTGCTCCCTGAGCTACTTGAGGCTTTCAGACAGCAACTCGGCAAGGTCACCTTTGATGTGCTTTGCGCTTCCAGTGTGCGTTTGCGTCAACGACTCGACAGCGGTGATTTGGACTTGGCCATCGTCACCCGAGCCCCCGACTCTGACGAAGGTTGGCTGCTAAAGCATGATAAAGGCGTCTGGGTATGTGGTGATGACCCAACGTTAGTGGAACGTCGACCTTTGCCATTAGCCTTGTTTGATAAAAGCTGTAAGTTCCATACCACCGCACTCGATGGACTCGGCAAGTTTGGTATTGATGTCGATTTGGTCGCGTTCACCACCAGCGCATCAACATTGGTAGGTTTGGTAAGAAACCAACAGGCGCTTTCCGCCATGGCGTCTGGGAGCATACCATCAGATCTGAAAGTGCTGTCGGGTGCCAACTTACCGCCACTTCCTGCTATTGATATCGTGATTGTGGCCGCGACCCATTCACATCCAATGATCACGCCGTCGATGATTTCTTCCATTTCCCATCAGTTCACGGCAGCGCAAGCCAAAATCGCCTGATGAGATTGCTAGAGACAAAAAAGCAGCCTTAAGGCTGCTTTTTGCATCCAGATTCTTAAGCCTAACGACTGATAGCCAAATACGCTCCAGCACCAATCATAAGAGAACCGGCACTGCGATTCATTCGCTTAACCGCTTTTTCCGTTTTGAGTAACTTTGCTGCGCGATCTGCGCCCACAGCGATCATCATGACACCACTCATCAAGGCAAAACCTGCCAGTACATTCGCCAGCACCACGTCACCCATGCTCAGAAGCGTCACATCCATAAAAGTTGGCAAGAACGCAATATAAAACAGAATAACCTTAGGATTTGAAGCTGAAATCAAGAAGCCTTGGGCAAAATCAGCGGCTGCACCGGAGGATTTCTTAACGGTTTCCTCAGATAACTGCGCGACCTGCGGCAAAGCTTTGAACATCTTGTAGCCCAAATAAATCAGGTAAGCAGCACCCACGTAGCGAATCACGGTAAACAACCCTGCGTAATTTTCTGCAATGGTTGCTAGACCAAAACACGCTAGCGTCAGGTAAATCAAATCACTTGCTACCATGCCAGAAGAAATCGCCACACAATCTCGCCAGCCAGTCACCATAGCTCGAGCCAGTATGGCGAAAATGCCCGGGCCGGGAGTAATGGCAAAAACGAATATAGCGATGCTAAATGTAATCGCTCCTTCCAGAGTCATCTATCGTTCCTCACGCTGCTTTTCACCGTATAATCGACACTAACAAAAGCCAGCATGCCCCTCAGTTTGAGTTTTGACTGAGTTTTCAAACTTCTTCCATCTGCACAGCAAGGTTCGCGGCTAAAGAATATCTATTCTTACCATTGGCTTTCGCGTCGTACATGGCCTTATCTGCCTGTTCGATAACTTGTGCCAACGATGACGGATCATTCGAAGACCAATAGCGAACACCTATACTTGCGCTTACCTTTGGCTTGCAATTGTTGATCACGATTTCATCGCTGAGTTTTTCCAGCAGTCGGTTTGCAATGGCATCGACCGGAGCATTGCCATACAACGCAATCAGGAACTCATCACCAGATAAACGTGAGACAAAGTCACGACGCGACACGGACGCTTTCATACGTTCAGCCACCACTTTCAACAGCTCATCACCCACCTGATGACCAAACTGGTCATTCACCGATTTGAAGCCATCCAAATCGATAAACAGAATGTGCATGTCGCGCTCTTTGTCATGGTCTTGGGTTAACTTTTCCAGCGCATGAGCGCGATTCGCCAAGCCTGTCAGCGCGTCGTGGTTCGCGATGTAGTTAAGCCGCTGAATTTCCATTTCTGTCGACAAGTCAACAATGGTAATCACGAAACCTTCCACGCTACCTCGATGGTTAGTAAGAGTTCGCGCGACGACCTGACAAGGCATTTCAATGCCACCGTGTCCAACCAGTGTACGATGCCACTCCATGGTGCCGTCCGTTAGCAAGGTCTTCAGCTCCGCAAAACTCAGATAGCTTTCACTGTCTGTCGACAGGGTGCGCCAAGAGTAGTGGACACCAAAGGCATCAATACAGGCAGCGTTTTGCGTTTTGATGGTGAGATCACGTGACATCACCAAGGTCGCATCCTGACTCTTATCGAAGATCAGCTCTGCCAGCTTACGGCGCTGCTCAGCCTCTCGCTGCTCCGTGACATCTTCAAACTGCACCAGAGAATGTTGCGCCGCCAACATGGGTTGAGTGCTGATCTGAAAGACCTTTCCAGTCAACGTATGTCTCAGCTCAATGCCCTTCATCGGCTGGTGATTGTCAATGGCATGAGAGATCGCATGAACCCGGGAGGCAGGCGAGAAGGTTTGTAATAGCTGTGGCAGATTTCTCGGTGAGCAGTTGACCTGACGCAGCAAATACTCCGCCGCAGGGTTGAAATAAGTCACGACATCACCCGGCGCGATAACCATGACCCCATGCTCCATAGTATCCAGCACCTCTCCAATGTACTGACTCTTATTTTCCAACTGGTTAAGGGTTTGCTTTAACTGATAATCGCGCTCAGACAAATTGGAAACCAGATCGTTAAAGCACGCCGTCAATTGCCCCAACTCGTCGTTGTGTTTGACGGGAATCGCACGCCCGAACACGCCCAATCGCAACATAGAAGACATCGATTGATGCAAAGATGCCAGTGGATGAGAAACCAGACGATGCAACAATTGCGCAAAAACCAATGCCAACAGAGAGAGCAAACTGGTGCCTGCGGTGAGATAGCCCACTAAGAAATGGCGTTCTTCTTCAATCGCAGCTCGGGAGACATACACCTCGATAAAGCCAAGAATTTCTTCTCCAAGCACTATCGGTTTTTTAACACGCTCAAATTGTGTGTCACTGCAGATAATGGCATTGCCGTTTGAACGGCAATCCGGCGGTAACTCCATGACTGACGCAAAGTTAGCATCATTGGTAGTGCGTACCTTGGCACCAATCAGATCAGGGTCAACACGCAGCGCTTCAAGCTGTTCCAACGCTGTCTGTTTGTCATCAAATGCCAGTGCTGCCGTGAGGTTAACCGCCGCAGCATTAGTCAGGATTTTGGTACGTCCAATCAGGCTTTGTTCCATTTTGTCTTCGGCGACGTTTTCAATCGCAAAACCCAGCAGCACAACGCCTGCGGTCATCAAAAACCAGGTCGGCAACACCAGTTTGATTCTGAGCGGGAGGTTATTCAGCCAACGAACAATCATGCTTTGTCCTCCTCATCGATTACTGCTATTGAAAGCAATTGAGAACGGAGCGAGAACGGAACACCCGTTAAATGACCTCTGTTGATCAATGGCTTAATCCGGTTATTCATACGAACAAATGCCATCATGCCACCCGCCCTGACGAACCGGCGCCCTTCTCCCACTAGCAAAGCATCAGGAAAGCGAGCTTTCAGCGCCGACACTTGGTCAGCCTGATCGGTAGTGGAATAAACAATATGGCACCCAGGTGGCTGGGTTTGAGTGGTTTGAATTTGATGAAACACTGCCTGAGGTTTCTGTTGAATAATTGCCTTCAATTTTTGGCTGACACCGTTATCGGCATCCACGCAGAAGTGATATTGAGATAACGATTGATGCGACGATTTCCAGTCCACTAATAAAGCAAAGCGGAATAAATAGACCGCTTTCAAATCGTCATCCTGAATATCATTAGCCAAGGCACAGGTACTGATTGAGAAGACAAGCAACGCCGAAAGCCAGAGCGTAAACGCTCTGGCTTTGTAGTGTTGATAAAGATGCTGCCAAGACGGGGGCATTACGGAAGCTGCCAATCTATTTCCAACCAGTATTGGGTGCCGTTATCAAAGCCGCTATAGCTTTCAGGGTACTCATTCACTTGATCGTTAAACAGGTTCTCTACCGAGAAGATAAATTCCGGGAAATCTTTGGCAGGTTTCCAGCCTGCAATAAAATCCCAAGTCAGCACTTCTGGCCAGCCATAATCTTCCTGACTGCCTAGCAGCTCATCTGGCTTGGAAGCAGCGACGTAGTTCAAGACATTGCTGACCCAAAGATCCGGCGTGATATCCCACATGATTTGAGCGTTGGCGAGGTGGACAGGTTCGTTTTCGTAGCTGCGAAGCGGCCCTTCACTGCTTCCGCACACCTCGCCGTGACACTCTGCTTTAATTTTGCGGTAGGAGTAGCTGGCGTTAACCTGAAAATCGCTCGATGGTTGCCATTTAACACTTAATTCGCCACCGTGGGTTCGAGCACTTAATGGCGCTATCTGGCGATATTTATAGACATCGATAATGGTACCGACAGTCCCAGGAGAAGAATCTTCCCAAATGTAATTACGCTCAGCACTTTCCAACAGCCATGCTGGAATATCCGACTCTTCACTTAAAAAGAGATTGGCATCAAATTGAACCGTTTTATCTACCCAGAAGCGATAACCCAGCTCAAACGTCTCCACCTTTGGAACGGGCATATTTTCATCACCTTGATTCACAATGACTTGCATATAATCAAAGGTGTATGGCAAGCAGTTGTTTGGGTTTCCAGCCTCACAGAACGCTACGTCACTGGAATAGATATTTTGATGGAAATCCGTTGTTCTGCCTTGGCGTGCTGGCGTAATGACCGCTCGACCCCAACCTGCCCAAATTCGTTGGTTGTCGCTGAGATCCTGCATTAAACGAATTTGTGGTTGAGCGAAAGTGTCTTCTACCAAATTGAAATACTGCCAACGGTTACCAACCATCAATTCGGTGCTATCCGTCAGCGGGTAGGTATAGTTGAGATACAGCGCAACACTTTGATTGGTGAAACCAGGTTCATCAGTCACACGCAGATACGGCGATGTATATCTTTCGTGATCACTGTAAGGACGGAAGTATTCTTCGACCAAACGATAGTTCAGACCCACCATAAAGTGGCCGCCAAGCACGTTGCTGTCGGTATAGGTTGTTTCCGAATCGAAGCGGGTAAAATAGGCGTTGCGATCACTGCCATTAGTGTTGCTGTATGTCAGCCAGAATTGCTGTTCCCAGTGGGTATCTTGGCTCAACTCCTGAAGATATTTAATCCCCGCGAAGTATTCCTCAGCCACCATTTCCGTATCAAACGCCAAGTAATCTTCCATATCCTGACCCGGATAAAGGAAATGGGGTTGGTAGGTTAGCCATTGGTAATCTTCACAGGAACGGATGCCACCCACCTGGAAGGAAATGGTACGGTCGAGGTTTTGGTAATCGCCGCGCATACCGAATCGTTCAGTGTAAACACGGAAGTGCTGCTGATCTTTTACCAGCTCTTGATCCGTCGTCCAAGGCATATGCTGAACAAACTCAGCGTACCCGCTCAGGAAGAAGTTGTCCGCGACTTCACCGCCGTGTCGAGCCTGATATTCCTGATAGTGATAGTTACCGACAGAAGCAGATACCCGTTTTCTTGGGGCATCTTCAGCGTCCAAGGTAATAATATTGATGACAGCATTTGCGGCATTTCCGCCCCAAATCGTTCCCACCGGCCCGAGCACGACTTCAATGCGATCGATGTTATCTAGGCTGACAGGAATTAAGTCCCAGTCCACACCCGAAAACATGCCATTAAACACACTTCGGCCGTCAACCATCACCAACATGGTGTTACTCAAAGCTTCGTTGGTAGTACGAGCCGCGATACCCCAATCGTAGTTAGAGAATTTGGCGACATGTAAACCCGGTGCCAGCACCAGTACGTCGGCGACAGATCTCGCACCCGATCGTTTAATCTCTTTTGACGTGATGACATGAACGGCGGCAGGAATATCAGCAAGGCTAAGTGAAGTTCGGGTCGCTGATACCACTTTGGTGTCAGAAAGAGACTCAAGCGGCATATCAAGCAGCGCATCAAGATCTACATCAGCCAGGGAAGGCAGTGAAAAAGGTAGGCTTAAACAAGCAGCCATCGCGGCTCGGCGGGCTTTAAGCATTTCGCGTATTCCAGAAAATCGTTATTGGCACGTTGCCGTAAATCTGCATCCGTAAGGTGACATGTCATCCGTGTGTTGCTGAGTTCAAAATGCGGTAGATCACCTTTTGAACTACAGTGTACTTTGAGCGAGATTATACGTGCGACAGCACGGGCAGAATAGCGATTTAGGAAGGAGAAAATAGGGTTTTTAGCACGCTAAGAGGCATATCTCATTGTAAGTCATATAAATGACGCCAATATCAATAATTGCGTCATTTATATGACGAAAGAACCCCAGATCAGATAATAGATTTCAATGAGTTAGCAATTTCTCATTTATAAAGCGGAAGACTGCATTTATACCAGCTTTTTCAATTTCGCCAGTCCATAAGCAGCGACAGTGACATTGTCTTTGATCTCTCCTTCTATCATCATTCGCTCAAATTCCTCGATGGGGAAAGGACGTGAGATCAGATCCTCCTCTTCAACATCAAGAGACTTACCCACATCCGTCAATTGAGTCGCTAAATAGATATGACAGGTTTGGTTGAGGAAACCATAAGCGATGTAGTGCGCGCCCACATAGACCATCTCTTTTGCATCTAACCCTGTTTCTTCGCGTAGCTCGCCTTTTGCTAATTCAAGATGATCAGCATTGGGACGGGATTCCCACGCGCCTTGCGGCAGCTCCCAACAACGCTGTTGAACGGTATAGCGAAACTGCTGGACTAAATGGACCTGTCCGTTATCAATCGCCATGATCACCGCGCAATCAGGTTTATCTACCACACCATAAATACCTTCTGCGCCACTGGGGCGAAGGATTTTGTCTTCACGAACAGTCATCCATTTGTTTTGGTAGACCACTTTAGTATCGAGCTGTTTAATCATTGTTCTGCTATTCCGTTCTGAACCATTAAATAGGGGCTGTTGACCTTTGGTGGTTAAATTTTGTTCTCGC
>NZ_LASY01000160.1:0-16438 GCF_000973155.1 Grimontia sp. AD028
AGAATGACTAGGCGGCACACACCCCGCCGCGCCTAAAACGCTTATAGCGAGAACAAAATTTAACCACCAAAGGTCAACAGCCCCTAATGCTTCGCTCAGAAAATGCAGTGTTTTGCAAAATCAGTCGCTTCGTTTGTCGACCAATCGCCTTTTGGTTTTTCTTTTAACTCTTTGCACCACTCTTCACTGCCCACTTCCGGTGAACAGCCAGCAATCACAAACAATACTGCAAATACAGCTAACAGCTTTTTCATCTTTGAATCCTATCCTTTCGAGTTATTTTCAACACTGCATCAGACTAACTACTCATCTGTAAAGTCACTCTGATAAGTAATGGAATTCACCCGTCATTCGCCGACAATTTTTGCCGGTATTTCCTCGGTAGCAGACACCAACTGCAACGCAGCAAATTCGCGATAAAGCGGAGACGAAGCCATCAATTCATCATGTGTTCCTGTGGCGACAATTTGCCCTTTGTCCATTACCAGGATCTTGTCTGCGTTAACCACGGTAGCGAGACGGTGAGCAATTACTATCGATGTTTTGTGCGAGATAAGCTCATCAAGCGCTGATTTCACTTTGTGTTCACTCACTGCATCCAGCGCACTGGTGGCCTCATCCAGGAGGAGAACTGGGCGGTCTGCCAATATCGCGCGAGCTATTGAAATACGTTGCTTCTGACCACCTGATAAACGCACGCCACGTTCGCCCAATTCAGTATGATAACCATCAGGAAACTCCACGATAAAGTCATGCGCTCTCGCCGCTTTACAGGCAGCTATCACGGCTTCTTCGCTGGCTTCCGGCGCACCATAGCGCACGTTCTCAAGCACAGTGGTCGCGAAAATTACCGACTCTTGCGGCACTAGAGCAAATTGCTTTCTCAAGGTTTCAATCGAGAGGTCTGAAATGCTGACGCCATCAATATCAATGTGTCCTTCCTTAACATCAAAAAAGCGTTGAAGCAGAGCAAAAACAGTGCTTTTCCCGGCTCCGCTTGGGCCAACCAACGCGATACGCTCGCCCGCTTTCACATCAAAAGAGAGTGAATGAAATACCGGAAGGTTTTCGTCACCGGGATAGGAGAAAGAGACACTATCAAAACGGACTACGCCGGAAACGGGTTCCGGTAACTGGCGGAGGCTCTGTGGCTCCTGAATATCCTGATCCATTAGGGATAATTCAATCAGGCGTTCAGTCGCACCTGCTGCACGTTGAATGTCCCCAATCACTTCGCCAATGGTGGCCACACCACCCGCCACTAACAAGGCATAAAACATAAAGGCTGACAGCTGGCCTGCGGTCAATGAGCCGTCCAAGACGCTCAATGCGCCAACCCAAGTGACCAGCACAATGGCCACAATAGAGAGAAATACGACAGAGCCCATTAAGGTTGCACGATAACGAATTCGTGTTTTGGCAGCATCCATAACCGACTCCACGCGACCATTGAAATGATGTGCGTCTGCTTCTTCATGGTTGTAAGATTGGACAGTGCGAATTTCGTGGAGCGTTTCATCCACATGAGCGCCAAGATCAGCTACCCGGTCCTGACTCACACGAGCCAATCGACGCACTTTTCGTCCCAGCACAAAAATCGGCACTAAAACGACAGGAACAGCGAGCAACACAAGTCCCGTCAACGTAATGCTGGTAAACGCCATCATTACCAAACCACCGATCACGGACACCCCAGAACGCAGCGCCATTGAAAGACTGGAACCCACTACCGTCTGCAGGAGCGTTGTGTCTGCGGTAAATCGACTGATGACTTCACCGGTTCTTTCTTTGGCGTAAAACGAGGGTGAGAGTTTGAGAAGATGGTGATACACCGTCATGCGGATATCCGCACTAACACGTTCACCAAGCCAGCTCATCAGGTAAAAACGACAGAAAGTGGCAAAACCACTCACCACAGTAATAGCGAGGATAACCAGAACCAGTTTATTCAACTCGGTGGCATTGCCTGAGAGAAAGCCTTCATCAACCACAAGCTTCACAGCCTGCCCAAGCGCCAGCCAGCTCAAAGAGCCTAGGAAAAGGAAGAAAACTGCAGCGATAACCTTGCTACGATGTGGCAGTAGATAAGCAGCAATCCATTTAAGGACTGAGCGGGTACTCGAAGACTGTTGGGAATTTTGCTGGGACAAGATAATCACTCTCTCGCTTTCTATCGCTATTGGCTACCACGTTACAACAAGTTGCGATGCTCAGCGAGAGAGTAAACTGAGATTAATCGACTTCTTCGCGGTCACCTTTTCTTGTTTGATAAAGCAAGAATGCCGCCGATAGCCAGACCAAACAAGCCATCACAAATAATGTGCCGCCATCGTTGCCGACCACTTCACCTGCTCCATTAAACGCCGGCTGCGCAACACCGATTGGTGTAAAAAGGTGGAAAAAAATCGCGCCAGTCATAGTACCGACAGCCATCAGAGCACCCAAAGCATGAAGGCGAGTAAACAGCAGAATGGATGCGATAAGTTCAACAATACCTACCATATAAGCGCCGTATTTACCGAACCAAGCCAGTCCAGACCATTCACCCAGCGTGCCGAAGATGAACTCTGTTTCCGGTGAACCTGAGAACTTGAAGAACAGCGACTGAATAAACACAAACGCGATAAAGATACACAACCCTGTTTTGACGTATTTCATAGATTTTCCCACTCGAAACATAGATATCCCTTAAACAACCATAGAAAAGAACGGGGATTTCTCTAATCAATTTCAAATCAAGCTTAATATGTTCAAAAATTTAGAATGAGAAATGCCTCTATACTCTGACCTTCCCAAGAGACCATTGACATAATTAGCATTCACTTAAATACATCAATTAGAGACAGCGCTAGAAATTTATAGATAAAGAAAAAGCAGCCAATTGGCTGCTTGGGGACGTGATAAATCTTGGTAGGTTTATCTATACCGGCCGCGCCTTGCGCTCTTCGCCTGCCCAGCCATAGCCACCAGCGTATGGTTGGTGTGGGCGTGACAAATCGCGACGGCTAGGGCATCTGCCGCATCGGCTTGTGGCGTTGACGGCAGTTTCAGCATGTGGACGACCATGTGCTGAACCTGCTTCTTATCTGCACTGCCTTTGCCAACCACGGCCTGCTTGATCAAACGGGCAGCGTACTCAGAAACAGGTAACCCCGCATTGACAGCAGCAACAATAGCACTTCCACGAGCCTGACCGAGCTTAAGTGCTGAATCTGCATTGCGGGCCATAAACACCTGCTCGATGGCAAACGTATCTGGCTGGAACTGGGTAATCACCTCGCTGACACCAGCATAAATCTGGCCTAATCGTCCGGCCAAATCTTCAGAATCTGTTCGGATACAACCGCTGCCAAGATATTCCAGATGTCTGCCTTGATGGCGGATCACGCCGTAGCCTGTGATCCGCGAACCCGGGTCAATCCCGAGAATAATAGCCACGTATGATTATTCCAGTGTTGCTGCGACTTCGTCAGAAATATCGCCGTTGTGGTAGACCTCTTGAACGTCATCAAGATCTTCAAGTGCATCAATCAGACGAAGCAGTTTAGGTGCTGTGGTTTCGTCCAAATCTGCTTTAGTTGAAGGGACGAGCGTGACTTCTGCGTTTTGTGCTTCAAAACCAGCCGCATCCAGCGCATCTTTCACCGCACCGAACTCTGCAGGTGTTGTGTAAACGTCCATCGAACCATCTTCATGAGTCTCAACGTCATCCGCACCACCTTCCAGCGCTGCCTCCATCACTGAGTCTTCATCCAGACCTGGCGCGTAAGAAATGACACCTTTTTTATCGAACAGGTAGCTCACGCTTCCATCAGTGCCGAGGTTTCCTCCCGCTTTAGAGAACGCATGACGGACACCGGAAACGGTGCGGTTACGATTGTCTGTCATACATTCAACCATGACTGCGGTCCCTGCTGGACCGTAACCTTCATAGATTACGGTTTCCATGTTCTCTTCGCCTTCACCACCCGCACCACGCGTAACAGCGCGATTAACGGTGTCTCGGGTCATGTTGTTTGACAGCGCTTTATCAATCGCAGCGCGCAAACGAGGGTTGTTCTCTGGCTCAGGACCGCCTTCTTTAGTCGCCACCACGATTTCACGAATTAGCTTAGTGAAAATTTTACCGCGCTTGGCATCTTGCGCAGCCTTACGGTGTTTGATGTTGGCGAACTTACTATGACCTGCCATTTTTCACTCCTTTATCGATGGCCGACACACCACCGACGTTATTATTTAGTCATGGTTTTATAGCAAAACAGATAAAACCTTTCTGAGAGAAAGACCATATCTGCTGGCTTTATAACTTGGTTTCAGAAACAAATAAGGCCAGATAACCTGGCCTTATTGTTCTTAAAGAGTAACGACTTATGCGTCGTTTTCTTCTTTCTTAGCTGCTGCAGTGATTGCCAGCGCAAGCTCTTCCAGTGCTGCTGGGTTTGCTTCGCTTGGTGCATCAGTCAACAGACATGCTGCTGCAGTGGTTTTCGGGAACGCGATAACATCACGGATGTTTTCGGTGCCACATAACAGCATAACAAGACGGTCAAGACCGAATGCCAGACCCGCGTGTGGCGGTGTACCGTACTTCAATGCTTCAAGCAGGAAGCCGAACTTCACTTTTTGCTCTTCCGCTTCGATACCCAGCAGGTCGAATACCGCCGTTTGCATTTCTGGGTTGTGGATACGAACAGAACCACCGCCCACTTCGTAGCCATTCAGAACCATGTCGTAAGCGTTAGAATTTACGCTCTCTGGGTTCGCTTTCAGCTCTTCAGGAGACACGTTCAGTGGAGACGTGAACGGGTGGTGCATCGCGTGCAGGTTGCCTTCGTCGTCTTCTTCGAACATTGGGAAATCAACAACCCACAGTGGTGCCCACTTGCTGGTGTCAGTCAGACCCAGATCGGTACCCAACTTCAGACGCAGTGCACCCATCGCTTCAGTCACCACTTTCTTACTGTCAGCACCGAACAGGATGATGTCGCCAGACTCAGCGCCAGTGCGCTCAAGAATGCCGTTAACCACATCTTCCGTCAGGAACTTAGCCACTGGAGACTGAATGCCTTCCATGCCTGCTGCACGGTCGTTCACTTTCACCCATGCCAGACCTTTCGCGCCGTAAATACCAACGAACTTGGTGTAGTCGTCGATTTGCTTACGAGAAAGCTCAGCACCACCCGGTACACGGATAACTGCAACACGGCCTTTCGGATCATTTGCAGGGCCAGAGAAGACTTTGAATTCAACGTCTTTCAGGATATCTGCAACATCAACCATTTCCAGCGGGTTACGCAGGTCTGGTTTGTCAGAGCCGAAACGACGCATCGCTTCAGCGAAAGTCATTTGTGGGAAAGCGCCCAAATCAACGTTAAGCAGCTCTTGCCACATGTCGCGAACCATACGCTCAGTCACTTCGCGCACTTGTTCGGCGTTCATGAACGAGGTTTCGATATCGATTTGGGTGAATTCTGGCTGACGGTCTGCACGCAGGTCTTCGTCACGGAAACACTTAACGATTTGGTAGTAACGGTCGAAACCAGACATCATCAGCAGCTGTTTGAACAGCTGTGGAGACTGTGGCAGCGCGTAGAAGCTGCCTTTGTGAACACGGCTTGGTACTAAGTAGTCACGCGCACCTTCTGGGGTCGCTTTGGTCAATACTGGCGTTTCGATGTCCAGGAAGCCGTTGTCATCCAGGAAACGGCGAACAAAGCTCGACGCTTTTGCACGCAGCTTGATGCGATCACTCATTTCAGGGCGACGTAGGTCAAGGTAACGGTGCTTCAGACGCTGTTCTTCAGAGTTGTTCTGGTTGAAGTCCAGTGGAAGTGGAGCTGCACGGTTGATGATCTCAACGCCACGCGCCAGCACTTCTACTTCACCCGTCGCCATACCTTTGTTGATTTGGCTGTCAGGACGCAGACGCACTTCACCGGTGATCTTGATACAGAATTCGTTACGCAGTTGGTTAGCAACCTCGAAGATATCTTTCATATCTGGGTCTACAACTACCTGAACGATACCTTCACGATCTCGCATATCGATGAAGATAAGACCGCCTAAATCGCGACGACGGTTAACCCAGCCGCATAGTTCTACAGTTTGCCCTGCGAGGGCTTTGTTCAGGTGACCACAATATTGGGTGCGCATATGAATTTCCCGATCTGTTACTTACTGTCCTTTTACGCCACAAGACGCAAAGTATCGAATGAGGGTTTGCAGCTTTCACTGCTGATGCCCGCTGGAAAAACTGCACCAGCGAACCTCTAAATATTTCAAAAAGACGGCGCATTATAAAGGAAAAAATGAGCCTGCGGTAAATCGTAGCCAGACTAAGGAGGGAAATCGTCGCAACTGCGCAAAAAAGCAGCAAAGATTGACCTCTCGCCAGTGTTAATTCCACAATAGCCGCTCAAACAACAGAAAGGACGCTAGGTTTGCAAACGCCGCTTTCCCAAATGACTTCACCGCCAATCCGCCTTGGTATGACTCAATGGTCACACAATTCATGGCAGCGTGTGTTCTACCCTTCAGGCACAAAAAGCGGCGAACGACTGGCCCGTTACGCTGAAGTGTTCAATTCTGTGGAAGGAAACACCACCTTTTACGCGAGTCCCTCCCACGCCACGGTGGCGAACTGGAAAGCGGCCACCAGCGATGCATTCAGCTTTACCTTTAAGCTCCCCCAACCCGTGACGCACCAAATGATGCTGCGCCACTCCGATGAAATGGTCTCAGAGTTTATTACCTTGATGCAGCCACTCCATGAGCGCATTGGGCTTTGGAAAATTCAGCTTCCTGCAGCGTTTGGGCCTGAGAATTTGCCCGACCTCAAACGCTTTCTAAGCGCAATGCCAAAAGGCTTTAAACTGGGTGTGGAAGTTCGTCATCTCGCGTTTTTTGCCAAAGGTGAAGAAGAACGCGCGTTGAATGCGATGCTGATGGAATTTGGTGCCAATCGCATCATCATGGACAGCCGTCCTGTTTTCGCAGTTCCACCAGATACCGACGCCCTGCTTGATGCTCAGCAGAAGAAACCCAAAGTGCCTGTGCATGCCATTTCGACGGCGGAAACCCCTATGGTGAGGTTTATCGGCGACCCAACGCTTGAGCGAAACGATAAGTTCTTTGCCAACTGGCTGAAAAAAATCCCGGTATGGATAAATGAAGGTAAAACGCCTTATCTCTTTATTCACACCGCCAATAACGACGAAGCGCCGCAGTTAGCGGCGCGTTATTACGAAAAGTTGTGCGAGCACATTACCCTGCCACCGTTAGCCCCCTTAATGCCGGAGCAACCAAACAGCAACCAGATGAGTTTGCTTTAGAGCGGGTCCTACCGACATTTTAGAGGTCTGGGTTCAACGTCAAGCTAATCGCTCTCCTAGAACCCGCTCTTCCTAGGAACTAGGATCCTGTTTCACACTCCCTAGGACCTTCGTTAAAAATACCAACTGATTTCCGCTTCCAGAAAATCGTCTTTGCGTAGCGAGTAAACAGGGTCAGATGGGGTATCAGAATCAAATATCCAACCTGTAACTGTCCAGCTCCAGTCGTTACTGAAACGCCCACTGGATTCGAGCCTCACGGTGACTGAATCAGAGTTATCTAAATCCAGCGTGCCACCCACCAGAAACTCGGTGCCGTCTAAATCGTTCAACACCCAACGAAGTCCGGCAAACACATCATTCTGACCTGCCACTGGCGCTTTTTCACCGCGGTTGTCATAAAGGTATTCCACCAAAAAGCCAAGATCGGTCATGCCATCATTGACGCCAACATAGGTGTATTCAAAGCCGCCAGTAAACGCCGTGTGATTGTCTAAGCTGAATCTTCGAATGGCTTCTGCCTTCCAAAGCCAGTCTCCGAAAATTGCCTGCACATCCAGTCCAACCTGACTCATCAAGGCATAATACGGTTGAATAGAATTCGACAAACCCTGCACGAAATATGGATCCCGATTAGTGCCATGAAAAGCACTGACGCCGAAGTCCCATTGGTCCCACATTAGCGAGTAACGCCCCGCCACATCCGGATACCATTCTTCATGTCGCGATTCGTATTGCGCTTCTGTATCACCCAACCCCGGGAAAGCCAGTCTGCCATCATTGCTGGCGAAGGTTCGTTCCCGAAAGTAAGGAAGCAGGTACAAATCGAGCAGGCTGTCATCAAACTCCCAACCTATGCTCACCATGGGTTGCCCGAGTTTTACTTCACCATCAATTGCTTCAACTGCGTCGGTTTGATTAATCACATCGACTAAATGTTGTGACTCCGTCACGCCCCAGAAGACAATACCGACACCCGCGCGAATTTCGTAATTGCTGTCATAGTGTCGCCACAAGGCTTCGCGAACATCACCATGAGTGCGCTCGTCGTCCATTGAATCCCAGCGGAAAAATGGCGAAAACACAAAACTCGAGTTGCCCTCTTCGGTTTCCCAATAAAGCTCTGGCTCTATCGCCACCGAAGTCTGGCTTTTGCTTTGTCCCAACGAGCCGGTTTCTGCAAACTGACGCTGCTGGAATGAGATTTCACCTTCTGCCTCAAAATGCTCGAAGGCAGAAAGGGGAAGTGCTGTCAGCGCTAATACTGTCCCCAATACTGCTGATTTCATCCAACCTCCTAACGCGCACGTTTCAAGCTGGATTTGGAGAAATCTTTTTCTTCAAGCCCCGTATTGAATGCCAGTTTGCTGGTGGTCAGTGTCGTCACTTTTCCGGTCTGGTGGTTCTCCATCACCATTTCAAGCGCACGCCAATACTGGTCCATATACTGCTGGTAATCCGCGAAAGTCAGGGTTTTCAGCAAAGTGTCACGACGATCGTAAAACTCGATTTTCAGCGGGCGATAGTGCTCTTTATCTAGCCACACTTTCTGACGGGTATAACCGGAATATTTGTCAGTCGGAATTTGCTCCACCACAAAGCTGTCCAGCCCTTCGACAGACTCATCACCCAAATAGTTGAAACGGTACTTTTCCAGTTCAAATGAGCTCAGATCTTCGTAAGCAAACTCACTGCCCATAAATGGGCCTGATTTGTTGCGTGATGCAATTCGCTTAGTGCGCTTAAGCGCTGGCAGATACAGCCACTGGTCATCCGGGCCAGTTACATGCGAATAGTTCAGGAATACCGTGCCTCGTACATCGCGCGGTTCATCAAAAATCGTCAGACCTTTATCGCCGTCATCTGCCACTTCCAATGTGTTGATGCGCAGTTTGCGCTCACTGGTATCACCATTGGCGTTTTGCAGCACCATGGTCAGGGTGGAAGCACTATCGCCCCACCCTTCATCACGCTTTTTGCGCTCTTGAGCAATTTCCAAACCGCGAGCTTCATCCGCCATCAGCGGCATTGATACGCTCAACAAGCTCAATGACACTATCACCGCCTGACTTAACTTCTTCATCTTACTCATAGTTCTCTCCTTGATTCTTTTTGTCTTTTGTCTGTTCGTCTATTGGGCGGTTTGTGTAACCAGATTTTCCGATTCACGGGCATAAGACTTGCGGTCGGCAACCAGCAATACTGCAGGCAGAAGAATGAAATCGACCACCAGCGCAATGAAAATCACCATCGCACTCAACATGCCCATATCAGCGTTCAAGCGGAACACGGACGTTGCCAGCACACTAAAGCCTGCCACCAACACTACGGTGGTGATCCACAGTGCACGACCAACGGTGCTGAATGCGTAACGGATACCTTCTTCAACGTTGCGTCCTTGAAGGCGCGCATAGCGATACTTGGATAGGAAGTGAACCGTGTCATCCACCACGATGCCAAGCGTGAGGGTCACGACAATAGAAAGTCCCAGATTGATCTCACCGGAAATCACTGCCCACAAACCAAAGCCGATAATGGCGGGCGCAAGGTTAGGCACCAGACTGATCGCACCCAGTCGCCATGAACGCAGCGCAAATACCAGCAGACCAGAAATCAGCACCAGTGCAATCGGCAAAGTCTTGAGCATGCTTTCCATATTGGTTTCGCCAATGTGGGCAAACATCAGGTTCGGACCGGAAGAGGTCATGTCGAATTGCGGCGCGTTAGCGGCAAACCATTTATCCATGCGCTGCTCAAGATCGATGAGCTCAACGCTGCCCAAGTTATCGATGGTAAGCAGCAACTTCACTGCCGACTTATCAATGTTTATTTCGTTGTTGAGGTCGAGGCCGTAAGGCAGCGACATCTCGTAAAGCAGCAGGTATTGGGCCGCTAGCTCGGGATCGGTCGGCAATTGATAGTAGGCTTCATCATCGCCATGCATGTTTTTGTTCAAACGCTTGAACGTGTCTGAGATAGACGCAACATGGTCGACTTCCGGCTGAATACGCAGCCAATCAGTAAAACCGTTCACGGCTTCTAAGAACTCAGGCTGGGTGATGCCTTGTGGCTGGCCAGACTTAATCGACAAGCTGATGGCCGTTGTACCGCTGATGTTTTCTTCCATAAAGTCAGCTGCCTGACGGAAGGTATTTTCGGGGCCAAAGTACTCCACTGAGTTATCGTTCACTTGGTTCTGAACCAACAGCATGCTGCTCAGCACCACCACAACAGCACTGACAGGCAAGATCATTTTGTGGTGGCGAATGACTGAATCAGCAATCAAGCCCATCACCTTATTGCCCGAGCTTTGCGATTGCTTCACTTTCACTGGCATCAGTTGTAGCAATGCCGGTAGCAAGGTCACTGAGAGGAAGAACGCAATCATCACACCGACCGCTGCCAAGTTACCCATGTCACGCAGTACCGGCGAGTTCGAGGCATTCATCATCAGGAAACCAATAGATGTGGTAACCGAGGTAATCAACAGTGCAAGGAAGTTCAGCTTCAAGGCATAGCTGATAGCCTCAGATTTCTCTTTCCCTTCACGAAGTGCATGAACATAAGACGTGATCAGGTGAACACAGTCCGCCACCGCCAACGTCATGATCAGCGTCGGTACGTTCACGGTGCCGTTATTGAGGTAGTGCCCCACCCAGCCAAGTAATCCCATTGTGCTGGCGATAGTGAGTACGATGACGACCAACGTGGCGAAAACAAACTTCCATGAACGCAACATGAAACCCAGAAAGACCAGAATCACCAAGAACATCATGGGTACCAATGTATTGCCGTCATCCATGGCAGCGAGAGCAAAGGCATTGTTCAGGGCAATGATCCCGCCAAGATGAAACTCTACATCACTGTGTGACTGGCTAACTCGGTCGAGCAACTGGTCAGTAAAAATGGAGATTTCATTCACTTCAACACTCTGGTCGCCGTCAGGAAGTTGGAAGGTAATCGTCACGACAGCAACACTGCCATCCTGGGACACACTTGAACCTACGAGCCGCGGTTCGCTCAATGCCACATCTCGGATATAGGCGAGACGAGATGCATCCAGCTCAATGTAATCCGCAGCCAAATCCTCAACCAACAAGTCATCTTCTTCTGCTGACGTATGCTGATAGTTGGAAATGGAATCGACGCGGCTGGCATATGGCGTTTGCCAGGCTTCATCGGTCAGTTGCTTCACCAGTGACAGGTTTTCTTCAGTGAAGATGTTGCCATTTGATGGTGCCACGACAATGGAGAGAGTATCGGTTTTGTTGAAGGTGGCTTCCAGCTCTTTAAACGCCTGAAGTTGAGGGTTTCCTTCATCAAAGAAGATTTGGTAATCGCCGCGGAAGTACAGTTTGGAAGCACCAAACGCCGCGAGCAAGGAAATCAAAACACTAAGGATTAAAAACAACCATGGCCTTAAGGTTGGCCATTGGGAAAGATCTCTGTTCATCACAGGCTCCGTTTGTGACGATTCGTCAATAAATCCGCTTTAAAAAGCCAACACAGTGGCTTAGTAAGACTCAACAGATTTCCGAACCAACCTTGACAAAACGTCAAAGTTGGAAAAATTAAAAAGCGCTAGTGCGCCATGACAACTTTCCACACAACGGTAAGTTGACGATCCGTCATAAATGACGTTTCGTCAATATAGATCAACCTGTATCACATTGAAAGCATTTTTTGACGATTCGTCAGAGTTAGGCTTTTTGCCCGAGAAGAGCAAGTTCCTCAGAGAAGAGTTCTTTCCTTGCGCGGGCCCAGGTTTGCTCATAGTCGAACTCAGTCGACAATGGTTTCCAACCAAGACCATCAAGCAGGAAGTTAATGTTTTGCAGGACAATATTGTGATTCAGTTGGCGTGACACACAAGTACTGTGTTCCGCGTTATGAACCAAGGCGTTGGTACCAAACCCCATCGCCCAGTTGGCAAACACAACGTTGTCTGATGTCACACCAGGGTTCAACACCAGCTCACCCGAATTAATACCGTTTTGGATGAACGCGTCACCAATAGATACCGCTATTTCTTCCAGCTCATTGAGTTTTTCCAGGCGCTCAGGCGCACTTTTTTCTGTCACAGCAGGCGTGCGGCTGACCATGGCACACATTGAAAGAATGGGTTCGAGTTGGGAGAAAACGAAGTAGCCTGCATGCATGGCGATACATTTCTCGCGGCTGGAGCCATCAAATGCCAAAGAACGTTTAAACATTGGTAGCTCACGACTTAGCGCTTCAATCGCCAGAGCCGCAATAAGGTCTTCTTTGCTGTTAAAGTGATTATAAATTGTTCCCTTGGAGTACGAGCTAGCTGCAGCCACTTTATCCATAGTCAGTTGAGCAAAGCCCTCACGCATCACAACATCACGCGCGATTTCCAACAGCTCTTTCTCTCTGTCACGCATGGCAAGCTGCTTTCGGCTCAAAGACGAAGTATCGACGTTGTAAATCGCAGACATTCTGTTTTCGATGGTTTGCTCTAACATAATCACTTCCTGAACAAGATCAGCCCACTTATAGCATGGAACATGACAAAACGGAAAACGGTCGCTGTATTTAAAAGCTGACAACTTGACGAAATTCAATGACCCGACAATTCATACATTGAGCGCAGAACAAGCAGGATAGAGACAAGCGAAGCAAAATTCTCTACAATACGCGCCCTTTGGATGCTGGATGGAAACTGGCGTCAACGAGTGTAGTAATACCGAATCTCAGGAATGCAGAGATCGACGGTAAACGGTTCTTTTTAGGCAGGTTCAGATGGCAAATCGCGACAATATTTTTGCTGCGCCAATCGAAAAACTGGGTGACTTTACCTTCGACGAAAACGTCGCCGAAGTTTTTCCGGATATGATTCAACGCTCGGTACCGGGCTACAGCAATATCATTTCTGCAATTGGCATGCTGGCTGAACGCTTCGCCACTGATGGTAGCCGTGTTTATGACTTGGGTTGCTCGCTGGGCGCAGCAACTCTGTCTATGCGCCGTCATATTAAAGCGCAAAACTGCACTATTATTGGCGTTGATAACTCTCCTGCAATGGTCGAACGCTGCAAACTTCACGTCAATGCTTACCGCTCAGACACTGATGTACAAATCCTCGAAGACGATATCCGCAATGTCGATATTCAAAACGCTTCTGTGGTTGTACTGAATTTCACCCTTCAGTTTTTGACCCCAGACGATCGTCAGGCACTTCTCGAGAAGATCTTCGCTGGCCTCAAGCCAGGTGGCATTCTTATTCTCTCTGAGAAATACAACTTCGCCGATGAAACTGCGAACGAGCTTCTTATTGACCTGCACCACGATTTCAAACGCGCCAACGGTTACAGCGAGCTGGAAATCAGCCAAAAACGCAGCGCATTGGAAAACGTGATGAAGCCTGACAGCATCGACACTCACAAGCAGCGCCTGACTGACATTGGTTTCAGTAGCGTGGCGGTCTGGTTCCAGTGCTTTAACTTCGGCTCCATGTTTGCCATCAAGTAACTACCAAAGGTCAACAGCCCCTAGGGTCTGTTGACCCTAGCTAAACAAATTCATCGCGTTAGGTAAGCTGGCGCAACACGAAAAACCATAAGACGATACCTATGTTCGATTTTTCTGACTTCTACCAATTGATTGCAAAAAACCGTCTGCAGAACTGGCTGAATGTATTGCCAGCGCAATTGACGGAGTGGCAAAACCAGCCACATGGTGATCTGCCAAAATGGATGCGCGTACTGAAGAAGATCCCGATGGATGCGCCTTCTACGATTGACCTGAAAGATAGTGTGACCATTGGTACAGAAGACGAACTGCCGGCTGGCCAGCGCGCGAAGATTGAAAACCTACTGCGCGCTTTCCACCCGTGGCGCAAAGGTCCTTACCATGTTCATGGCATCAATATAGATACTGAGTGGCGCTCGGACTGGAAATGGGATCGTGTGCTACCGCATATCTCTCCACTGAAAGGCCGCTATGTGTTGGATGTAGGCTGTGGCAACGGCTACCACATGTGGCGCATGCTGGGTGAAGGTGCAGAGTTAACAGTAGGTATCGATCCTTCTGAATTGTTCCTCGTCCAGTTTGAAGCGATTCGCCGAATGATGGGCAACGACCAACGTGCCCACCTGCTTCCGCTGGGTATTGAAAAGCTGCCAGAGCTGAAAGCATTCGATACCGTATTCAGCATGGGCGTGCTGTATCACCGTCGTTCACCACTTGATCACTTAATCCAATTGAAAAACCAATTGGTGAAAAATGGTGAGCTCGTATTAGAAACCTTGGTGATTGATGGCGATGAAAACGCCGTGCTGGTGCCATTTAGTCGTTACGCACAAATGCACAATGTTTACTTCTTCCCTTCCGCGAAAGCACTGAAAGTGTGGCTGGAGAAAGTTGGCTTCGTGGACGTTCGTATTGTTGATGAGTGTGTAACCACCACTGACGAGCAGCGCACAACCGATTGGATGACACACAATTCGCTGCCTGATTATCTTGACCCGAATGATCCAACAAAAACGGTTGAAGGTTATCCGGCACCCAAGCGCGCTATTTTGGTTGCACGTAACCCAGATTGAAATAACACCTTTCTGATATAAAAAGGCAGCCCCGGCTGCCTTTTGTCGTATATTCGAATCAAATAGTTAAATTTTCCGACAACTTAGCATCATTTCGAGCCAATCCCACCCCAAAATTATTAGTGATTTTAATCGCATAAAAATCCACTTAATTTCATCTTCATTCAAATAATTTCGAGTCAAACCCCACGATAAATCCAACATAATTTGTAAGTCATTGTTCGGAATATTTTGAAACATTATTTCAATTTAATCTCATATTCGTTTCGTGAATATTTAATTAGAGACACAAGCAGCATGTATTGGATGTGTCCTGTGAGATACGTACGCAAAAGGAACGAATAATGAAACTAAAAACTCTTGGCCTTATTATCCCAGCAATTTTGGCTTCTAACGCAGTAGTGGCTGCGGATGTATACAAGAACGACACTTTGACCTTTTCTATTTCTGGTCACGTAAAAGCAAACAGCACTTCAGTAAGCGCAAAAACTGATGGCACTACAACCAAAGAAAAAGATTTCCACGTTATTACCAGCGGCGAAGTAGTATTTGGTGCTAATTATGCGCTGAATGAAGACGTCACTCTGGATGGCTCTGCAAAAATTAGCGGTAGCGATGGCTTAAAAGGCTATGTACTTTCCGCAACTCACGTTGAATTCGGCAAGCTGGCACTAGGCGACACGGGTGGTTCTTTTGGAGCTATCAATAAGGCAAATGGCCTTGAAATCAGCAACATCTACTCAGTAGCACCTTCTGGCCCGAACCAAAATGGTATCCGCTACACCAAATCAGTCGGCTCTTTTGATTTCTCAGCCGACTATGAAGCGAAAGAAACTGCACTGGAAGAGGTTGATGGTAAGGATGTGAAAAACCCATCTAACTATGGCGCATCGGTCAACTTCAACGGTGAAGGCTTTACTGTTGCAGCATCATACGGATCTGATGGCGACGACGCTCAATCTTATGGCTTTGGTGCAGATGTTACTTTTGGTGGCTTAAAACTTGGCGCCGCCTATGTTGACTTCGAAAATGCGGGTTCTTTGACCGTTAATACTGATGTCGATCCGATTCAACTGAAATCACCTAACAGCGGCGAAACTTACGCATTCACAACAACTTACACCATCGATAAACTGGCGTTGTTTGCCTCTTACCAGAATGCTGAAGGTAAAACAGCTGACAAATCTTTTGATATTGACACCTACGCGACTGGTCTGACTTACCAAATCAGCGACAATTTCAACACTTGGGTTAACTACCAATTTGGTGAAGCTAAAGACGGGGCCGCGAGCAAAGAGGGTGACGTCATTCGTTTGGGCGTGAAACTCACGTTCTAACGGATAACCCGTGGGGCGGGCCGGCCCCACAATGCACTGCTAATTTCTTTTTTATTTTTACGACTCCTTTTGTGCTATCACCTTGGTGATAGCACTTTTTTATCTGTTAGGGGCTGTTGATCTTTGGTGATGACTTTTGCAGCAGTTTGTGGGGACTTTATGCAAGGCAGAGGCTTCGACGTGTAGCTGGCCTACATGAGAAGCC